>JBOGYT010000369.1:0-4686 GCA_050696955.1 Solirubrobacteraceae bacterium
GGCGTGCGCCGGCGCGGCGACGGACAGCGCCCCGACCGCCGCCGCGATCAGGCGACGGCGCGACACGCGCTCGCCACCGCGGCGGCGAGGGCGTCGACCTCCTCCGCCGTCGTGTCCCACGAGCACATCAGCCGGACCTCGCCCGTCGCCTCGTTCCACACGTAGAAGTGCCAGTCGCGCTGCAGCTCGGGGGTGACCTGCGCGGGGAGCAGCGCGAACACCGCGTTCGCCTGGACGGGCTGGGTGATCTGCACGCCGGGCATGTCGACGAGCGCCGCCGCCAGGCGCGCCGCCATGGCGTTGGCATGCGCGGCGTTGCGGCGCCACAGGTCGTCCTCCAGCAGCGCGATGAACTGCGCCGCCAGGAAGCGGCCCTTCGACGCGAGCTGGAGCGTCTGCTTGCGCAGGTTGACGAAGCCGTCGGCGAGCTCGGGACGCAGCAGGATGACGGCCTCACCGAGAAGCAGCCCGTTCTTGGTGCCGCCGAACGACAGCGCGTCGACGCCGGCGTCGGTCACGAGCTCGCGCATCGACACGTCGAGCGCGGCGGCGGCGTTGGCCAGTCGCGCGCCGTCGACGTGCAGCAGCAGGCCGCGCGCGTGCGCGCACTCGGCGAGCGCTGCCAGCTCCCCTGCGCTGTAGACCGTGCCGAGCTCGGTGCTCTGGCTCACCGACACGACGCGCTGCTGGACGGCGTGCTCGTCGCCGATGCGCCCGATCTGCGCCTCGACGAGCGCCGGCGTGAGCTTGCCGTCGGGCGTCGCGACCGGCTGCAGCTTCACGCCGGCGATGCGCTCGGGCGCGCCCGCCTCGTCGACGTTGATGTGCGCGGTCGCGGGACAGACGACCGACTCCCAGGCGCGGCACATCGCCCGCAGGCACAGGACGTTCGCCGCGCTGCCGTTGAAGACGAGAAAGCAGGCCGCCCGCTCGCCGAACCGCTCTCGCAGGAGCTCCTCCGCGCGCGCCGTCCAGGGGTCCGCCCCGTAGGCCGGCGCGTGGTCGGCGTTCGCCTCGGCCACGGCCGCCAGGACATCCGGATGCGCGCCGGCGTAGTTGTCGGACGCGAACGCCCTCATCCGCTCACGAGCGCGGGTCGCCGCAGGGCGCCCGCGAGCTCGTCGCGCAGCGAGCGGTAGAAGCTCGACAGCGGGAACTCGTCGTCGGCGACGAGGTCGATGCAGCGGCGCGGGTCGTCGCCGGCGGAGAAGTCGCGCGCCTCGGCGATCCACGCCGAGCCGGTCGCCGGCGGCACGTGCGCGGCGACGAGATCGTGCGCGGCGGCCCAGTGCTCGAGCTTCGGGCGCTCGAGGCCGGCCCGGTACAGCTCGGCGACGCGGTCGCGCAGCTCGAGCACGCCCTCGGTGACGCCGTCCCAGTCGATCGTCAGGCGCCGGCCGGTCACGCGCACGTGGTCGCGCTCGCGCAGGAAGGCGAACAGCAGCTGGCCGGCGAGCCCGTCGTAGTTGCGCACGCGCGCGCCGGTGATCGCAAAGCGAATCATGCGGTCCAGCAGCATCGCGTATCGGACGTTGCGTGCAAAGCCAAAGCCGCCGCGCTCGAGCTCGACCGCCTCCGCGTAGGCGGTCATGTCGCAGCGCAGCTCCTCGAGCGCGTACATCCAGTACGGGTTGCGCTGCCCGATCATGAACGGGTCGAACGGCATGTCGCCGTGGCTGTGCGCGCGGTCGTGGATGAGATCCCACAGCGCGAACGTCTGCTGCGATTCGGACACGGAGCGAAGCAGCGGGCCGGCGTCCGCCGGCAGGTTCAGCGACAGCGGCGCGGCGGCGGCGCCGACGATGCGGCGGACGCGCTCGGCCTCACGGTCGCAGAAGATCGCGCCGAAGTTGTTGATCGGCTTGCCCGCCACGGCCACGGTCTCGGGGAACAGCACCGCGCACTCGCTGTCGTAGCCCGCGGTGTGATCGACGAGCGTGACCGGCACGAACGTCGGGTTGTCGTAGCGCTCGGCCTCGAGCCGCGCCAGCCAGGCCGGCCACGGCACGCGCACGATCAGCGCCTCGAACACCTGGTCGCGCGAGCCGTTCTGCTTGTACATCGGAAAGACGACGAGGTGCTCGATGCCGTCCTCACGGCGGCGCTCGGGCCGGAACGCCGCCAGCGCGGCGGTGAAGTCCGGGCGGTGAAAGCCGCTGGCAGCCCAGGCGCCGATGTCGGCCACGACGGCATCGAGATACTCCTGCTGGTGGGGAAAGCGGTCCGCGAGCCCGCGCACGGACGTGGCCACCCGGTCGACGTCGTGCGCGAGCGGCTCCCAGCTGTGGGCCTCGAGGTCGACCGAGCCGTCGCGGCGCTGTGCGAGCCGCAGCCGGTCGACCGTGTCGCGCAGCGTGCGCCAGTGAAGATCGTCGCGCGCGGGCAAAGGGCATCTCTCCTGGTGTCGTCCCACGGACCAAGCTACGCGCCCGACGCACGCCGCACAAGGGTCACGACACCCAACACTCGTCCAGGAGGTTGTACAAGACGTACAAGCGATCAGCGCCGGATTTACCCACTGGATGACTTGTGACCGTCCAATGGCGACGCTACGGTTGTCCGAAGCGGACAGTGTGAGAGGAGCAACGATGCCCACCGAGCTGACCGACCTGCCGGACACGCCGGCGATCGACAGCGGCGACCTCCAGCGGCTCGCCAAGCGCCATCTGTGGATGCACTTCACGCGGATGGGCGGCTACGAGGACGCCGACATCCCGGTGATCGTGCGCGGCGAGGGCTGCTACGTCTTCGACGAGCACGGCAAGCGCTACCTCGACGGGCTGTCGGCGCTGTACTGCGTCAACGTCGGCCACGGCCGCGAGGAGCTGGCGCGGGCGGCGGCGGCGCAGGCGGCCGAGCTGGCCTTCTTCCCGAACTGGAGCTATGCGCATCCCGCGTCGATCGAGCTCGCGGCGCGCATCGCCGAGCTCGCGCCGGCCGGACTCGAGCGGGTTTTCTTCACGTCGGGCGGCGCGGAGGCGGTCGAGTCGGCCTGGAAGCTCGCGCGCTCCTACCACCGCGAGCGCGGCGAGCCGGGGCGCTTCAAGATCATCGCCCGCGAGATCGCCTACCACGGCACCTCGATGGGCGCGCTCGCCGCGACCGGGGTGACGAGCCTGCGCGCGCCCTACGAGCCGCTGACGCCCGGCGCCTGCCACGTGCCGAACACGAACAGCTACCGCTGGAACGAGGATCGCGACCCGCTGTGGGCGGCCGACGCGATCGAGCAGCGGATCACCTTCGAAGGGCCGGGCACGGTCGCCGCCGTGATCCTCGAGCCGGTCCAGAACGCCGGTGGCTGCTTCACGCCGCAGGAGGGCTACTTCCAGCGGGTGCGCGAGATCTGCGACCGCCACGGCGTGTTGCTCGTCTCCGACGAGGTCATCTGCTCGTGGGGCCGCCTCGGCTACCCCTTCGGCTCGCAGCGCTACGACTACGTGCCGGACATCATCACGACCGCCAAGGGCCTGACGTCGGCGTACGTCCCGATGGGCGCGATGATCGTGGCCGATCACGTCGCCGAGCCGTTCATGCACGGCACGACGACGTTCGGTCACGGCTTCACGTTCGGCGGCCATCCCGTCGCCGCGGCGGTCGCGCTCGCGAACCTCGAGATCATGCGTCGCGAGGACCTCTGCGGCCAGGTGCTCGAGCGCGAGGGCGCGTTCCGCGCGATGCTCGAGCGCCTGCGCGACCTCGAGATCGTCGGCGACGTGCGCGGCGCCGGTTACTTCCAGGCGATCGAGCTCGTCAAGGACCGTGAGACGAAGGAGTCCTTCAGCAAGGCCGAGTCGGAGGACCTGTTGCGCGGCTTCCTCTCCGGCGAGCTGTATCGCCAGGGGCTCATCTGCCGCATCGACGACCGCGGCGAGCCGGTCATCCAGCTCGCCCCGCCGCTCATCGCGGGCCAGGAGCAGTTCGACGAGATCGAGGCGATCCTGCGCTCCGTGCTGACGCAGGCCTCCGAGCGCGTGGTCAGGCATTGATGCTCACCGTCCAGCGGCTCATCGCGGATCTCGGGCTCGAGCTCGTCAGCGGCGCGGACGCCGCCCGCGCCCGTGTGCGCTGGGTGCACTCGACCGAGCTGCTGGACCCGACGCCGTTTCTGCAGGGCGGCGAGGTGCTGCTCACGACCGGCATCCAGCTCGACACGCCCGCGCGCCAGCGCGCGTTCGTCGGGCGGCTCGTCGACCACGGCATCGCCGGCCTGGGCTTCGGCACCGGGCTGACCCATGCCGACGTTCCCCCCGCCCTCGTGAGCGCGGCGCGGCGCGGCGCGCTGCCGGTGTTCGAGGTCCCCTACGAGTTGCCGTTCATCGCGATCACCGAGCGCGCGTCGCAGCATCTCGTCAGCGAGCAGTACGAGGTGCTGCGCCGCAGCACCGAAACACAGGGGCGGCTCGAGCGCCTCGTGCTCGAGGAGCGCGGCCTGGATGCCGTCATGCGCGTCGTCGCCGACGAGATCGGCGGCGTCGCAGGCGTGCTCAACGCGCGTGGCTCGACGATCGCGTGGCACGGATCCGGGCCGGACCTGCTCGACGACGAGCGCGCGGCGCTGCAGGACGCGATCGCCGCACGCGGCCCCGGCGCCGCGGAGCCGCTCGACCCATTTCTAGACGGCCGCGGGCTGATCCTCCCGGTGGAAGCCCGCGGCGGCGCGCCCGCCCAGGCGTGGCTCGTCGGCGT
>JBOGYT010000370.1:0-9676 GCA_050696955.1 Solirubrobacteraceae bacterium
GGCCGTGATCTGACGGCCGACGGTGACCCGCCTCCGTGCTGGTGGCACGGCGGCGGGCGCCGGCGACCGTCAGGCGCGGATCGGGCGCCGGGAGAAACCACGGAACTTGTGGCGGGGAGTACTAAGGAAGCCCCCGCCCAGGTCGAGATCAGACCTGCTGCTGGGCGGCGGCACGCAGGACCCGTTCGACGACCTCGTCGAGATCGTCGGTCACGTGCAGCAGGTCGAGATCGCCGGCGGCGATCTTGCCTTCACCGAGCGTGCGGTCGCGCAGCCAGGCGACGAGCTGCGACCAGTACGCGGTGCCGATCAGGATCACCGGGAACGAGCGGATCTTCTGCGTCTGAATGAGGCACAGTGCCTCGAACAGCTCGTCGAGCGTCCCGTAGCCGCCCGGGAGGACCACGAACGCGCTGGCGTAGCGCACGAACATGACCTTGCGACAGAAGAAGTAGTGAAAGTCCAGCGAGATATCGACCCAGCCGCTGGCGGGCTGCTCGAAGGGCAAGTCGATGTTCAGCGCGATCGACTGGGCGCCGGCCTCGCGCGCCCCGCGGTGCGCCGCCTCCATCGCGCCGGGTCCGCCGCCGGTGATGATGGCGAAACCCGCTTCACCCAGCCGCCGCCCAGCCGCACGCGCCAGCTCGTAGTCAGATGTGCCCGGGGGCGTCCGCGCCGAGCCGAAGACGGACACCGCGCGCGGCACGCCGGCGAGCTCTCGAAAGCCCATTGCCAGTTCCGCACGCATGCGCTCCACCCGCGTCTCGTCGCTGATCTCGCTGAGGACGGCCTTCGCCTCGGCGCTGAGGAGCTCCTCATCAGGGGTTTCTGGCCGCCGCGACAAGCCTGCGAGCTTAGAGCCCGCCCTGTTAGCCTCGCGGCGGTGACGACCGTCACGCCGATCGAGAACTTGCGCCTTAGCGAGCGGGCCGCGCTGTTCGAGGGTCGCGATGAGATCCCGGTCTCGATGTTCATCACCCAGTACGACCGCGGGGAGGGGCCGGACCAGCACCTGCATCCCTACCCGGAGGTGTTCCTCGTACAGATCGGAACCGCCCGATTCACAGTCGACGGAGAGGACACCACGGTGGGCGCGGGCAACGTGGTCGTCGTTCCGCAACAGACGCCGCACGGGTTCAAGAACCCCGCTGACGAGAAGCTGCGCGTTGTCAGCGTGCACCCAAGCCCAACGGTCCAGCAGACGGACCTGTAGCGCGACGCGACGATGCGGGAACATGGGTGATGTGCTCGCCGCCGACGTTCTCGCGTTCGTCCGCGGCGCCCTGCCGGCGCCGCCGGCCCACGTGCTCGAGGTCGGCGCGGGTGGTGGCGAGCTCGCCGGCGAGCTGCGCAGCGCCGGCTACGAGGTCCGAGCGATCGATCCCGCAGCCGAGGATGGCAGCGGCGTGGAGCGCGTTGAGCTGCTCGGGGTCTCCGGGACTTTCGACGCCGCCGTGGCCGTCGTTTCCCTGCACCACGTCGAGCCGCTCGACGTGTCCTGTGCACACCTCGCGACGGTGGTACGCCCGGGCGGGCTGTTGGTCATCGATGAGTTCGACGTCACGCGGTTGGACGGGCGCGCCGCCAACTGGTGGCTCGGCCAGCGGCGCGCTATCGGTGCCGTCGAGCAGCACGACGCGCAGAGCCTGGGGACGATGATGCGCGAGCACATCCACCCGCTGCGCTCGGTTCGTGAGGCCCTGCTGGCGTACTTCACGCTGGGCGAGCCCGTGCCTGGCCCGTACCTGCACCGCTGGAATCTCGGGCCCGGACTGCGTGACGCCGAAGAGCACCTCATCGCGACGGGCGACCTGCCCGCGACCGGCGCTCGGTTCGTGGGTACGCGCCGCCGCACCTAGAAACGCAGCGTTGTACTCAATTCCTGAGCCTGTCTCCTAGTGGGACTAGTACACGTGGCCGGAAGTTCGGACGCGTGTACTAGGACTCAACGTGGATCGCGGCAATTTGCTCGGAGATCGCGGCGGCGACCTGCGCCGGATCCATCCTGGGCTCGCCGTGCGCAGTCATCGCGCGGCACTCGCGCCCACACGCGGTCGCGGTCGGGGCGTTTCCGAACAACGGATGTCGACCATCATGATCCTCTCGGGCGAGGGGACTCCGACGCTCGCGCACTGCCCGAGCAGAACAAGGCGCGCCTCCGGGAGAAAAGAAGGACCCCGCCCACGCCTCGTGCCGCGCGACCGTTGCCTGAAGAGACGACTGTATCCCGAACGAGCGCTCTCGTCGATGGAGCAGGGTTCGGATCAGGGAACCGCCCCTATGGCCGCTCGCGTCAGTAGGAGCAGGATCGCTACACGATGCTTACTCCCAAGGTCTCCCAGATCAGCGCCGGCACGGCGCACGGACGTCAAACACTGACGACAGGTCGGTCGGTGCAGGCCCAGGTCTCGTGCCTAGTATCGTCGGCGTCTCCGACTCGCACGAACCGACCCTCCGTACGACCAGATCGAGACGCAGCCGTGCCGACCGCGCCGTGAGCGTCACCTCGACCGAGAACGCGCCGCAGGCGGTGTCCGCGCGTCCTGACCGCGAGCGGCGGCCGTCGATCGTCGCGGTGGACGATGAGCCGGCGGTGCTGGCCGCGGTCGCTCGTGATCTGCGCCGTGGCTTCGGGGAGCGCTTCCGCATCATGCGCGCGAGCTCCGGGCCGCAGGGCCTGGACCTGTTGCGCCAGCTCGTGGCGCGCGGCGACCAGGTCGCGATGCTGATCGCCGACCAGCGGATGCCCGCGATGCAGGGCACCGAGTACCTCGTCGAGGCACGCAAGCTCGTGCCCGACGCCAAGCGCGTGCTGCTGACCGCGTACGCCGACACCGAGGCGGCGATCGCGGCGATCAACGACGTCTCGCTCGACTACTACCTGCTCAAGCCGTGGGACCCGCCGGAGGAGCAGCTGTTCCCCGTCGTCGAGGACCTGCTGACGACGTGGGAGTCGGGCGCCGCGCTCGAGGCCGGCGGCGTGCGGATCGTCGGCCACCGCTTCTCGAAGGACACGCACGACCTGCGCGACTTCCTCGCACGCAACCGCGTGCCGGCGCGCTGGCTGGACGTCGAGCGCGACGCCGAGGCGCGCGAGTTGCTGCGGGTCGCCGGGGTCGACGCAAACGGCCTGCCGGTCGCGCTGCTGGAGGACGGCGCGATCCTCGAGCGCCCGACGGTGCTCGAGCTCGCGGCGCGGCTCGGCGTCGCCGGCGAACCGGCGCAGGACCACTACGACCTCGTCGTCGTCGGCGGCGGGCCCGCCGGCCTCGGCGCGGCCGTCTACGGCGCGTCGGAGGGGCTGCGGACCGTGATGGTCGAGCGCGAGGCGCCGGGCGGGCAGGCCGGCCAGTCGAGCCGGATCGAGAACTACCTCGGCTTCCCGGCGGGGCTGAGCGGCTCGGACCTCGCACGCCGCGCGACCGACCAGGCGCGGCGCCTGGGGGCAGAGCTTCTGACCGTGCACGACGCCGTCGGCCTGCGCGTCGAGGGCGCGGGCCGCTTCGTCGAGCTCAGCGGGGGCGACGTGCTGAGCGCCAACTGCGTGCTGATCGCGTCGGGCGTCTCGTACCGCCAGCTGACCGCACCCGGCTTCGCCGAGCTGACTGGCGCCGGCGTCTATTACGGCGCGGCGATGACCGAGGCGCGCTCCTGCGCCGAGCAGCAGGTCGTCGTCATCGGCGGCGCGAACTCCGCCGGGCAGGCGGCGGTGCACTTCAGCGCGTACGCGAGCGACGTGACGATGCTCGTGCGCGGACCGTCGCTGGAGGCGTCGATGTCGCACTACCTCATCGAGCGGCTCGCCGGGCTTGCGAACGTCGAGGTCCGCACGCACAGCTCGGCGGTCGCCGCCGTCGCCGAGGACGGACACCTGCGCCGGCTGCGCATCGCCGGTCCGGATCGCGAGCAGTACGACCTCGACGCCGATGCCTGCTTCGTGTTCATCGGCGCGTCGCCGCACACCGACTGGCTCGCGGGCGTCGTCGCGCGCGACGAGCGCGGGTTCATCCTCGCCGGGCCCGACGTGCAGGGCGACGGCTGGCCGCTGAAGCGCGATCCGTTCCTGCTCGAGACGAGCGTGCCCGGGGTCTTCGTCGCGGGCGACGTGCGCGCGCGCTCCGTCAAGCGCGTCGCGAGTGCCGTCGGCGAGGGGTCGATGGCCGTGTCGCTCATCCACCAGTACCTCGTCGAGGCATGACCGGCCACGTCACGCTCGCCGAGCTGCGCAGCGTCGACCTGTTCGACGGCATCGACGACGAGCTGCTCGCCGAGTGGCTCGCCGTGGCCCAGCGGCGCGACGTGGCGCCGGGCGAGCTCATCGTCGAGGAGCAAGAGCACGTACCGGGCCTGATCCTCCTGCTCGAGGGCAGCGCGCGGACGTACATGGCCAGCCGTGGCCGCCCCGAGCCGGTCGGGCGCCAGGATGCACCAACGTGGATCGGTGCGATCTCCGTGCTCACCGAGGACCCGCTCCCCGTGCGGATCGTCGCCGAGTCGGCCTGCCGCCTGGCGATCATCGAGACCCAGGAGTTCCTGCGCCTCATCTTCGCGCAGCGCGCCGTCCACCAGACCGTGATCCGGCGGATCTCCCCGGTCATGCAGCGCCTCGGCGGGATCGAGCAGAGCCGTGAGCGGCTCGCCTCGCTGGGCACGATGGCGGCCGGCCTCGCGCACGAGCTCAACAACCCGGCCGCGGCGGCGCGGCGCGCGGCGGCGCAGCTCTCGGAGGAGGTCGGGATCGTGCAGTCGACGCTCGTGAAGTTCGTCAAGTCGGGCGTCGAGCGCGCCGACGCCGAGCGGCTCGTCGAGCTGCAGGAGGAGGCGATCGCGCGCGCGGAGACCGCGACGGCGCTCGACACGCTCGACGCGGCGGACGCCGAGGACGAGCTGCTCGAGCGCCTCGAGGCGCTGGGCGTGCCACAGCCGTGGCGGCTCGTCGAGCCGCTCGCGGCTGCGTGCGTCGACCAGGACTGGCTGGATCGGGTCGCGCTGCACGCCGGGAAGGCGACGCCCGCGGCGCTGCACTGGGTGGCTGCGACGCTGACGATCGGGCGTGTCTCGAAGGAGCTGTGCCAGTCGACCGACCGCATATCGGCGCTCGTCAGCGCGGTCAAGACGTACGCGTACATGGACCGCGGCGAGCTCGTCGAGGTCGATCTGCACGAGGGCCTGGAGACGACGCTCACCGTGCTCGGCCACAAGCTCAAGCACACGGAAATCGCGGTCGTGCGCGACTACGACCGCGAGCTGCCGCGCATGACGATCCGCGGCTCGGAGCTCAACCAGGTCTGGACGAACCTGCTCGACAACGCGATCGGCGCGCTCGGCGAGCGCGGCACGATCACGATCCGTACGAGCGCCGACGACGGCTGCGCGGTCGTCGAGATCGCCGACGACGGTCCCGGCATCCCCGACGACGTGCGTGATCGCATCTTCGATCCGTTCTTCACGACGAAGGACGTCGGCCTCGGCACGGGCCTCGGGCTGGCGACTGCGCGGCGGATCGTCGTCGACCGCCACGACGGCTCGCTCGTCGTCGAGTCGGTGCCCGGCAGCACGACGTTTCGCGTGCGGCTGCCCCTGACCCAGCGCTGAGCGCACTCGCCAGTGTCAGAGATGCGCCCCCGGATGGACGTCGCGACTCCGGCGCGACGTTGACAGCGCCTATCGCGGCCGGTATGCAACGCATGACGTCCGTTGTAGGGGACGGGCAAGACTCGGTCTGGAGGATCGATGCCGTGAGCTCGCTCGGCGAGCAGGTCCTACGCGAGTGCGACGCGATGGCGAGGTACGCGCTCGAGTCCGGCATGAGCGTGCCCAGCGACGTCATCCGCTTCGTCGATGGTGCACTCGAGGCCCAACGCGCCGGCGGCGCGAGCCGCTCACGGGCGGATCTCGACCGGCTGAGCAAGGCGCACGACAAGCTCGCCGCCGTCGTGGCGCCCGCGACGCCCCGCACGATCCTCCTGCTCGCGCAGCGCTCGGACTCGTGGCTCGCGCCGCTCGGCCCCGTGCGCTTCATCCGCCAGATGCTGGTGGTCGTCATCGCTCTGCTGGCGATCTTCATCACCCTCGCCACCTCGCCGCACATCGACGCCAACAGCGGCGACCTGTTCAATTCGTCCGGGACGAAGCTACTGCTCAACGAGCTGTTCTTCCTGGCCGCCGGCGGCATGGGCGCAGCGTTCGCCGCGCTCTTCACCGCCCACCGCTACATCGCCGCGGGCACGTACGACCCGAAGTACGAATCCACCTACTGGATCCAGTTCATCCTCGGGCTCATGGCCGGCCTGCTGCTCCCCGCGCTGCTTCCCATCGGCGGAGAGCCGGAGAGCAGCCACCTCACCAAGCCGCTGCTCGCGCTCGTCGGCGGCTTCTCGGCGTCGGTGCTCTACCGCATCCTCGATCGGCTCGTCTCGACGGTGGAGTCGCTCGTGCGCGGCGACGCCCGCGAGCTCAATGCCGCCGCCCGGGGGGCAGAGGTGGCGCGCGTCTCGCAGCGGGCCAGGGAGGAGCAGCTGGCGATCGCCGCCGAGCTCGTGCGGCTGCGCGAGCGCGCCAACCAGGGCATCGCGCAGGCCGACCTGACGGAGGAGCTCGATCAGATCGTGCGCCGGCTCGTGCCGGCGGCGTCGGTGGCTGAGGATCGCAACGGCCGTGCGACACGCGCTCAGCAGCCCACCGGCGACATGTAGGGCACGGTCTGCCGGGCGCGCTGCACATGTCGTGGCCGATCGAGCGCGTGTAGACGTCGACGTACTCGGCGTCATGAGCGCCCGCGACGGTCTCCAGCGCCTCGTTCAGCGCGACCAGCAGCCCGTCGAGGTAGCGGTTGTCGGTCGCGCTGAGCGGAACGACGGGCGGGCAGGTACGCCCGTCGCTGGGCACCATCTGCGGGTAGCCGACGAGCAGCACGCGTGCCAGCGGAGCCCGTGCATGGATGTCGCGAGCATGCGGGCGAGCTTCGGCGCCGTCTTCGATGTCGTCGTGGATCACGTCGTGGCCGTTGACGACGTAGCGGAAACGACATCACCCCCCGATGACGATCAGACCCGCCAGGGGGCAGCCCGCGATGACGCGACCGAGGGACGCGTCGTTGAAGCCGACGCCGACGGTCACAAGGTCTTCGTCGGCGCTCAGGGCGCTGAACTGTGGCGGCTGTCCGGGCTGCTGGGAGACCGTCATGTGGTCCGCCCGGCGCCCAGCCACCGACGCGCGGCACCAGCGTCGTGGCGCGCGAAGGGGCCTATGGCGCACCTCATTCGACACGACCGCCGGCCGCGCGGCAGCCGGCGAGCTTCACTCCCACTCGATCGTGCCGGGCGGCTTGGACGTGATGTCCAGCACCACCCGGTTGACGTCGCGCAGCTCGTTGATCATGCGCGACGCGATCTGCTCGAGCAGGTCGTAGGGCAGGCGCGCCCAGTCGGCGGTCATGGCGTCGTCGGACGTCACCGCGCGGATGACGACGACGCTGCCGTACGTGCGCTCGTCGCCCTGCACGCCGACGGTGCGGATGTCGGGCAGGACGCAGAAGGACTGCCACAGGTCGCGGTACAGGCCCGCCTTGCGGATCTCGTCCTGGAGGATGTAGTCGCACTCGCGCAGCAGGTCGAGGCGCGCCTTCGTCGCCTCGCCGCCGACGATCCGGATCGCAAGGCCGGGGCCGGGGAACGGCTGGCGCCACACGAGCCGCTCGGGCAGCCCGAGCTCGGCCCCGACGGCGCGCACCTCGTCCTTGAACAGCGCGCGCAGCGGCTCGACGAGCTCGAACTGCAGGTCCTCGGGCAGCCCGCCGACGTTGTGGTGGGACTTGATCGTGGCCGCGCCCGTGCCCCCGCCCGACTCGATGACGTCGGAGTACAGCGTTCCCTGGACGAGGTAGGACGCGTCGCCGAGCTTCGCCGCCTGCTCCTCGAAGACGCGGATGAACTCGGCGCCGATCGCCTTGCGCTTCGTCTCGGGGTCGCTGACCCCGGCGAGGCGCGCGAGGAAGCGATCCTGCGCGGCGACCGCGACGAGCGGCACCTTGAAGTGGTCGCGGAAGGCGGCGACCACCTGCTCGCCCTCGTTCTTGCGCATGAGCCCGTGGTCGACGAACACGCACGTCAGCTGGTCGCCGATCGCGCGATGGACGAGCAGCGCCGCGACGCTCGAGTCGACGCCGCCCGACAGGCCGCAGATGACCTTGCCGTCGCCGACCTGCGCGCGAATTCGCGCGATCTGCTCGGTGACGATCGACTCCGGGCTCCAGGAGCGGTCCGCGCCGCAGATGTCGCCCAGGAAGCGCTCGAGGATCGTCTGGCCGTAGGGCGTGTGGACGACCTCGGGATGGAACTGGATGCCATAGATGCCGCGCACGACGGACTCGAGCGCCGCGACCGGAGAGCCCGTCGACGAGGCCAGCGCGGTGAAGCCCGGCGGCGGCTCGAAGACGGTGTCGCGGTGTGACATCCAGCACGTCTGCTGCTCGGGCAACCCGGCGAACAGCCGGCCCGGCTCGCGCACCGTCAGGTCGGACCGGCCGAACTCCCCCACCTCGGCGCCCTCGACCTTGCCGCCGAGCTCGGTCGCGAGGAGCTGCATGCCGTAACAGATGCCGAGCACCGGGATCCCGAGCTCGAGCAGCTCGCGATCGAGGCGCGGCGCGGCGTCGGCGTAGACCGACGCCGGGCCGCCGGACAGGATGAGCCCCTTCGGCTTGCGCCGCCGGACCTCCTCGGGCCCGACGTGATGGGGCAGCAGCTCGCTGAACACCCCCAGCTCGCGCACGCGGCGCGCGATGAGCTGGGAGTACTGGCCGCCGTAGTCGAGGACGACGACCTCGTCGACGGCGCGCGGAGCGGTGACCTCCCGGACGTCCTCCTCGACCAGCTCGGTCGCGGCGGTCGCCGAGGTCACGACCCCGTCAGTCACTCATGACTCCTGGAGCGCCGGCTCCTGCGCGTGCATGCCGTTTCCGTTCGCCGGCTCGGACGGCGGCGCAGCCGCCGCCGATCCGCGGGCACCCATGCCGATGCCCTGGGCGGCCTGGAGCTGCTTGCCCTCGGTCTGCAGCGCCGGCGCGACCATCAGCTCGGCACGGTTGAACTCCGCGACGTCCTTGTAGCCGCACGTGGCCATCGATGTGCGCAGCCCGCCCATGAGGTTGAACGTGCCGTCGTTCTGGTGCGCGGGGCCGACGAGGATCTCCTCGAGCGTGCCGTTTTGCACGGTCCGCACACGGGCGCCGCGCGGCAGCGTGGGGTGGAACGTCGCCATGCCCCAGTGGTAGCCGCGGCCGGGCGCCTCGTAGGCGCGGGCCAGCGGCGAGCCGATCATGACCGCGTCGGCGCCGCAGGCGATCGCCTTGGAGACATCGCCGCCGTTGCGCATCCCGCCGTCGGCGATGACCTGGCAGTACTCACCGGTCTCGAGCATGTGCTGCGAGCGCGCGCCCGCGACGTCGGCGATCGCCGTCGCCTGCGGGACGCCGATGCCGAGCACGCCGCGCGTGGTGCAGATCGCGCCGGGACCGACGCCGACGAGCACGCCCACCGCGCCCGTGCGCATCAGGTGCAACCCGGTCGCGTAGCTGGCGCAGCCGCCGACGATGCACGGAACCGGCAGGTCGGCGATGAATTCCTTCAGATTGAGCGGCTCGGCCGAGCTGGACACGTGCTCCGCTGAGATAACC
>JBOGYT010000371.1:0-4590 GCA_050696955.1 Solirubrobacteraceae bacterium
AGCGGGCCGTCGCCGGCGGCTGGCTGCCCGAGGCGATGCGCCGGGCGCTCGGCCGCGAGCTGCTCGCCGCACTCGAGCCGCAGGAGGACGTCGAGCTCGTCACGCCGGCCTCGACGTGGGCGAGCCCGAGCACGCTGCTGGCCGTGACGGACCGCCGCCTGCTGTGGCTGCTCGACGACGCCGTCAGCCACCGCGTGCGCTTCCTGGCGTACCGCGACGCCGCCGGCGCCGAGCACCGGCCGATGTGGCCGCGCCGCTCGCGCGCGCGGCTGCGCGTGCGGTCGCGCTACGGCAGGCCGTGGACGTTCACCGACCTGCGCCCGGCGACCGCGGCCGCGATCGCCGGCCATGTGCGTGCGGGTCGGCCGCGGCGGCGCTGATGGCGGCACCGCCCGCCGCTGGGACATCGAGCTGACGTGGGACGAGCAGCGGCTGTCCGTTCAGGCGCGCGCCCGCGGCCTACAGTGAGGGACGTGCGCTGGATCGTCGACGGGATGAACGTCATCGGCACCCGGCCCGACGGGTGGTGGCGCGACCGCCACGGGGCGATGGTGCGACTCGTCGACCTGCTCGAACGCTGGGCGGCCGACAACGGCGACGACGTCACCGTCGTGTTCGAGCAGCCGCCGCGGCCGCCGATCGGCTCCTCGGTCATCGACGTGACGCACGCGCCGCGGCCCAAGCCGAACTCGGGCGACTTCGAGATCCTCCGGCGGATCCGCGCTGACGACGACCCGAGCAGCGTCCGCGTCGTGACCTCCGACCACTGGCTCGCCGACCAGGCCCGCGCCGCGGGCGCGAGCGTCTACGGGTCGGCGGCCTTCCGGGAGGAGCTCGAGCGTTCCTGACCCGCCGTCAGCCGGCAGGCGTCTTAGAGGAAGCGTCCTCGGACGCGTCCTCACGTGATGTCGAGCCGCGTCACGCGCCATGCTGCCGCCGTCATGAGCGCGCTCACCCAGACCCCCAGGACGAGGACCGCGGCGGCGGCGGTCAGCCCACCCTCCTGCCCTGACCCGGTGAGCGCCGCGGAGGCCTCGAGGGGCAGAAGGCGGGCGACGTCGATTGTCACGAGACCCTGAAAGACGCTGTTGGCGAGCAGGGCTCCGAACGCCAGCAGCAGGCCGCCGGACTGACTGGCGGCGACCGCGCCCAGCGCGACACCCGCCAACCCCCACATGACGTACGCGCCGATCGTGCCCAGACCCACCGCGATCAGTTGCCCGGCGCTGATATCGATGTCCACGGATTTCGCCGTGAGGACCAGGGCAGCGAGCGCATCCCCGGCAACGACCGCGACCGCGCCGGCCAAGGCGGCGGCGGCGGCGATGACGAAGGACTTGACCTCCATGACCTCAACGCGGCGCGGGAAGCCGGAGAAGACCGAATCGATCGTGCCGTGGTGAAACTCGCCGCCAACGGCGAGAACGCCCAAGACCAAGATCGCGAATCGCCC
Source organism: Solirubrobacteraceae bacterium (assembly GCA_050696955.1). GTDB lineage: Bacteria > Actinomycetota > Thermoleophilia > Solirubrobacterales > Solirubrobacteraceae > CADCVQ01. The sequence goes on from JBOGYT010000371.1 coordinate 1,454, forward strand.
CGCGGAAGCGCTCTCGAACGTCGAGTCGATCGTCTCGAGGCCGGGATCCGTGAACGCCGCGTCCAGTGCGACGGCGGCAAGCGCCACGGCCGGGGCCGCCAGAAGCGCAGCGCGCAGCGATGGAGTCACGCGAAGCTTCAGGATCTCCACGGCAAGCAGCGGTCTCATCCGGCTTCGGTCCTCGCGGCCCCGCTCAACGCCAACCGCAGACGCTCCTGCCTGGGCAGCTCGTGGGTGACGAGCTGCTCGATCGCGATGTCGAGCTCTGCTGCGATCTTGCCCACCCGCGCGGCTTCTACATGCCGGGCTTCCAAGCCCGTCTCGGTGCTCGCGACCTCGACGCCCGCTCGCTCGAGTCCGGCCTGCAGGGCGCGGTGATCGCTTGCCCGGACTCGCACGGAGACGCGCGGGGGGCAGAGATCGTCCAGCGCCCCCTCCACGACGACCGTGCCCCGGTCCAGAACGACGACGTCGTCGACGACCTGCGCCATCTGATCGAGCACATGGCTCGCGACGAGCGCGCTCCCGCCGTGCTGGGCGTGATCGAGCATCAGGTCGCGCAGCCACGTCACACCGTCCGGGTCGATGCCTTCGGATGGCTCGTCCAAGATCAACAGGGGAGGGCACCCGACGAGGGCGCGGGCGAGCGCCAACCGCTGGAGCATTCCGCGTGAGAACGTCTCGACGCGCTCGCCGGCAACGGCGGTCAGCCCGACCTGGTCCAGGAGCTCGTACGGGTCGCGCCGGCTCGGCCCGCAGGCGGCGGCCGCGAGGCGCAGCTCATCGCGGGCGGATCGTGCGGGATGAAAGCGAGGCGTCGTGAACGTGATCCCGGCGACGCTGCCGGCGTATCTCAGTTGCGGATAGGGAGTGCCGAAGAAACGCGACTCGCCATCGGCGCGCACGAGCCCCAGCGCGCCGCGGATCAGCGTGGACTTGCCCGAACCGTTGGGCCCGAAGAGGCCGACGATGCGTCCCGCGCGTACCGTGAGGCTCACGCCGCACAGCACCTCCTTGCCTGCGAATGACTTGCGCAGGTTCACGACCTCCAGAGGAGGGCCACGATCCTCCATCGGTGACGCCTGGGCCGCGCGGTGCAACGCGGCTACGCCCGCGGTAGGACCAGCCGCGTGCCGGGCTCGATGAGGTCGGCATCGCCGGAACGGATCCGCGCGCTGTTCGTGTCCCACAGCCGGTGCACGACGCGCGCGACGGCAGCGGCGGTCGGCGTGTGGCCGCGGGCCTGGAGCAAGCGCTGTGCGATCGACCACAAGCTGTCGCCGGGGCGGACCGCGTACGTGCCGTGCGGCGGCACGTTCGCCTGCGTCGCAGCGCCACCTGACTGGCTCACTTGGACATCCGGCGCCCGAACGGCCGGCCGGACCGGGGCCGGCCTGCCGGGTGCCGCCGCAACTCCGGCCGCCGCGCCCGAGGTCCCACGAGGACCCGCATGCGATGCATCGGGCTGGGGCCGGTGGGCAGGTCGCCGATCGGCGGATGTATCCGCATGCGTCGGAGGAGGAGGAGGAGGAGGAGGCACAGCGGCCGGCTCCACCGGAGGTGCGGGGGCAGGCGGCACAGCGACAGGCGCCGCCGGGCTCTGACCCGCCGCCGCGGCGGGCGGCGCGGGAGCAGGCATGGCCGCCGAGGGAGGCGCGATCGGCGGCGCCTCCGGCACCGAAGGCTGGGCACTACCCGATCCCTGGCCCTCTTCGTCCTCGCCGGGCAGCGCCGGGCCCTCGGGTCCGTCCGGTGTCAGATCTCCTCCATCGTCGCCGGGCGTCGGGCTCCAACTCGGCGGCGCGGACAGTCCGCCGTCGCCGTCGCTGGCCGTGACGACGGCCGGCTGGATGGCGGTGCCCAGAACCACCAATGCGGCCGCAGCCGCTGGGCGGAGCGTGACGCCCGGCGCGGGATCGCCGAACAGCCGCTCGCGCCGGCATAGCGGGCACCCGATCGAGAACGGCAGCGAGGCGTGCGCCTCGCCGCTCGAGAGATGTTTGGCGAGCGAAGGCATTCAGCAGGGGCTATCGACCGTCTCCCGAAAGCCCGATCTGAAATAGCACCGAGGTCAAGGCGAACAGCAGCAGGAAGATGACGATCGCCGCTATCACGGGATGGCGGCGGATCATGTGCGTGCACCTGGGGCAAAGTAGCTCATCGTTCTCCTTTTGAACGTCGCATGGGCGGCTACGTCCCAGCCGTCGGGCGGACGGCGGGAGCCGAGCGCTGCCTGGTCAGCAGTTGGTGTCATACAGGGCGTTCGATTTCTTTCCGGTCATTCCGTTGTGGAACGTCGCCTTTGCAAAGCACGTGCCGTCGTAGTGGAGGTAGAGGTTCATCGCGATGTAGAGCTCAACGGGGCAAACCGCCTTGAACGGGTCCAAGCAGCCCCTCCAGACCGCCTTTCCCTTGAGCTTCAGACCCGAGCCGAGCCCCTTGTGCCGGTACGAGTAGGAATCCGGTTTCGGGCTTCCCATCCCTCCCACTTGTAGAACAGCCCTGCGGTGCCTCCCTTGTACTGCTTGTGGTCGTAGTCGGGTCGCACCGGGCCGACGACGCGACGACCGCGACGGCACCAGACCAGCGCGTCGAGCGTGGCCGAGAACACCTTCCCGACGCCGGGGAGGTCTCCGCGCGCAAACGAGTGCGTGTTCGTATGGCAGCGCTTTCGCGCCGCCGCGTCCGCTTGCGCCGTCGGGAGCGCGATCGCCCAAATCATTGCGCGCCGAAGACAAGTACCCGGTGCGAGCCCCCCACCACGGCGCCACCGTATCAGCAATTGTGAGTATTGAAAGGCCGGATGACACATTTTCTCGCGCGGTCATGCCGGTGAGCGCTCGCGTGCTCGCGGCCGGCGGATCGGTCGCCCCCACGTGCCTGAGCACGACGCGGCTGCCGCGCCAAGGCCGTTGGCCCACGGTGGAGACCGGCGCTGACCAGACAATCCACGCTTGCGGCCGGTCATGTGAGAATCGCCCCTGCCCGACGCAGCCGACCTTCACGACCGGGAGCCCCAAGAACTGGGTGCGCTGACGCGCTCGTAGCCTGCCGGATCGGTCGCCCCCTCCGTGCCGATGAGCACGACGCGCGTGGCGGCGCCCAGACCGGCGGCGGCGCGCAGGTCGGCGCACGCG
>JBOGYT010000372.1:0-17912 GCA_050696955.1 Solirubrobacteraceae bacterium
CCACTACATGGTCACAACTCACCACACCCATGCCCCGATCGGCGCCGTCGCCGCTCTGTCGGCGGTCGCGCTCGCCGCTCCCGCCGCCGCGCAGGCCGGCACCGTCGCCGTCGACCGCACGTGCTACGCCGAGGGTGCTCCGGTGACCATGGGCGGCGTCGGCTTCACCCCCGGCAGCACGGTCTCGATTCGCGGCGACGGCTTGTACGGCAACGCCCAGGTGCTCCCCAACGGCGCGTTCGTCTACCGCGGCAGCGCACCGAGCGGCTACTCCGCCTCGGACCCCGGCAGCAAGACGATCCCGTTCACCGTGACGGACGCGGCCGGCGTGTCGTCGAGTGGCAGCCTGCGCGTCGCTCCGCTGGCGATGCGCGTCCAGCCCAGCCGCGCCAACCCCAAGCGGCGCGTGCGGTGGTCGTTCTCGGGCTTCCCGGAGGGCGCGACGATCTACGGCCACGTCTCGCGCGGCGGGCGCACCTACCACCATCGCTTCGGTCGCGCGCGGGGACCCGTGCGGGATGCTCAAGACGCGCGCGCGGCTGCTGCCGATCCCCAAGCGTCGGGTCGGGACGGGCACGTACCGCGTCCAGATCGACACGAGCCCGAGCCTCGTTCGCGACACGCTGCCCCGGCTCGAGTTCGTGCTCCGCGTCTACCGGATCTACCGCTGACCGACCGCTCGGTCCCCGTCATTTGCGGCGAAAACGTCGCGCGCAATCTCCGACACCCGGTCCATACCGGGTGTCGGCGCGCGCCCGCAACATGTCTGGCATGAGCCATCACGTCGTCCGTCCGGTGCAGCGCGACTGCATCTGCCCCAAGCGCCCGCCCGAGACGCACACCCAGCAGTGCGACCGGTCCTTCCGGGCGAAGTTCTTCGGTACGTGGCACGCGGAGCGCGATCGGTTCTACGAGTCCGATCGCGCTGACGCCTGACGGCGCCCGCCGAGCACCCCGCCGGGGGTGCGCTCGGCGCGGTTTTCGTGGATGATCCAGCGCCGCATGGCTCGTCCGATCATCCTTGGCATCGTCGGCGATTCGGCTTCGGGGAAGACCACGCTGAGTCGCGGTCTCGTCCGGCTGCTGGGCGAGGACGTCGTGACGCACATCTGCACCGACGACTACCACCGGTACGACCGCCGCCAGCGCGCGGAACGGGGCATCACGCCGCTGAACCCCGCCTGCAACTTCATGGACATCATGACCCAGCACATGAAGTGCCTGCGGCGCGGCGACCCGATCCTCAAGCCGGTCTACCAGCACGCGGACGGCAAGTTCGGCCCGCTCGTCTACGTCCGGCCCGAGCCGTTCGCGATCGTCGAGGGGCTGCTCGGCTACTACACCGAGGGGCTGCGCGAGACGTACGACGTGCGCGTGTACCTCGACCCGCCCGAGCGGCTGCGCCGCCAGTGGAAGGTCGACCGCGACTGCTCGCGCCGCGGCTACACGACCGACCAGGTGCTCGAGGAGCTCGATCGCCGCGAGCCGGATTCCGCCTCCTTCATCCGCCCGCAGCGCAAGCACGCCGACATGGTCGTCCGGCGCAAGCCGAGCGCCGAGGACGAGTTCGTGCTCGACGCCGAGCTGACGCTGCGCGACACGCTGCCCCATCCCGACCTCACGCCGTTCGTCGAGGAGAGCGAGGGCGAGATCTCGCTCGACGACACGGGCGACGGCGAGCGCTGTCTGCACATCCCCGGCAACCTCGCGCGGGAGCGCTCGGCCGAGATCGAGGAGTCGATCTGGGAGCGCATGCACTTCGCCAGCCACCTGCGCTCCGAGACGCTCGGCGAGTTTATGGTCGGCAACGACGTGCACCGCTCGGAGTCGCTGGCGCTCGTCCAGCTGCTCATCCTCTACCACCTGACGATCGCCCGCGCGACCGTCGTGCTCGGAGGCGATCCCGACGACGCGCCGGAGCCCGTGCGCAGCGGCTCGAGCGCCAGCGGACCGGACGACTGAACGCGCCCGTTTGTGCTCGTCTCGCGACGGGTAGGTCGCGGTACACCGCGGGGGCGTCCGCGGCCATATGGGAGTCGACAAGGGGGATGTTTCATGCGCATCCGGTACATCCGCGACGTATTGGCGATCGGGGCGCTGGCGACCTCGGTTGTCGCGCCATCCGCGAGCGCGGATGAGATCAGCGAGACGCAGGGGCTGCGCAAGGCGCTGACGGTCCAGGGGGTGCGCGAGCATCAGGCCGCGTTCCAGCAGCACACCGACCTCAACGGGGGCAACCGGACCGGCGGCAGCCCCGGGTACGAGGCATCGGCCACGTACGTGAAGGCCAAGGCGCAGGCGGCCGGCTACACGGTCTCCGACCACTTCTTCGAGTTCCTCTACAACGCCGATCGCACCCCGCCGACGCTGCAACAGGTGTCGCCGGACGCGACGTCGTACGTCGACGGCGTCGACTACTCGTCGATGACGTTCTCGGGCTCGATCCCGGCGACGACCGCTGCGGTCTGGGCGGTCGACCTCGTGCTTCCGCAGGCTCCGGGACCCGGCGCCACCACGTCGGGCTGCGAGGCGGCCGACTTCGCGGGCATGCCGGCGGGATCGATCGCGCTCGTGCAGCGCGGCACGTGCACGTTCGGTCAGAAGACCGACAACGCGATCGCGGCGGGCGCGATCGCGGCGATCATCTTCAACGACGGCGGTGATGCCGGCCGCGTCGGCGTCATCAGCGGCACGCTCGGCCCCGGAACGCACGGCCCCGCAATCGGGACGACGCTCGCGCTCGGCCAGGACCTTGCGAACGGTGTCGCCAGCGGCGCCACCGGATCGACGGTGACGCTGCGCATCGACCGCGTGGAGGAGGTCCGCACGACGCGCAACATCGTCGCCGAGACGCCGGGCGGCGATCCGAACAACGTCGTCGTCGTGGGCGCACACCTCGACTCCGTGCCGCGCGGCGGCGGCATCCAGGACAACGGCTCAGGCTCGGCCGCGATCCTCGAGACCGCCGAGGTGCTCGCGGCGCGCGGGATCACGCCGCGCAACAAGGTGCGCTTCATGTGGTACAGCGCTGAGGAGTTCGGCCTGCTCGGCTCGGCCGCCTACGTCGCCGATCTCTCGTCGGCGGAGCGCAGCAAGATCAAGGCGATGCTGAACTTCGACATGATCGGCTCGCCGAACTACGTCCGCTTCGTCTACGACGGCGACAACTCGGCGTTCCCGGTCGGCGGCGGCGTACTGGCGGGACCGCCCGGGTCGGGCGAGCTCGAGCGGATCTTCCACGACTACTTCCGCTCGCAGGGCCTGGACTCGGGCGAGACGCCGTTCAACGGCCGCTCGGACTACGGGCCGTTCATCGCGCCGGACGTCAACATCCCGGCGGGTGGGCTGTTCACGGGGGCCGAGGGCGTCAAGACGGCGGCCGAGGCGGCGGTCTACGGGGGCACGGCGGGGCAGCCGTATGACCCGTGCTACCACCTGCGCTGCGACGACTACGACAACATCAGCATCAAGGGACTCGACGAGATGAGCGACGCCCTGGCGCACGCGGCGCTGACGGTGGCCAAGCGCAACCTCGTCAAGAACCCGCTCGTCAACCCGGTCGGGCCGGTGGGGGGCAGCGCGGGCACGACGTCGGGCGGGGGCGGACTGCACCCCGAGCACGACCACGAGCCCGCTTCCGAATAGGCGCGCGAGCGGGGGCTGACGCCGCCCGTCAGCCCCCCGCTCAGCCGCCGGACTGAAGCTGCCTGAGCGCCGCGTCGAGCGCGGCGCGCTGCTCGTCGTCGGGCTGCGGACAGCGCGGGTCCATCGGCAGCACGAAGTTCCCCTGCACGCTCGCGGTCCGGCCCGGCAGTGGTGGCGGGGTCGTGCTCGGCGGGCCGGAAGCGGCCGGGCCGGACGCGGTAGCGCGATTCGAAGTCAGGCCGGGGCATGAAGCCGGCTACGTCTCGCGGTGGCGCAGCGGCGGCGTGCGGCTCGGCGGCTGGTCGGGCTTCGGGCGCGGCGGCGCGGGCAGCAGCGCGCGCGTCTGCGGCGAGCCGTGGGCAACCGTCAGGCGCTCGCCGTGGTGCACGACCTCCAGCGGCTCGCCCTCGAGCAGCTCGTAGCGCGCGCTCTCCTGGCTGACGGACACGCGCAGGCGGCGTCCGCGGAACACGATGCCGAACGTCAGCCGCGTCAGCCGCGAGGGCAGCCGCGGGCCGAAGCTCAGCACGTCGCCGTGATCGCGCATCCCGCCGAAGCCCGCGACGGCGACGAGCCAGCTGCCGGCCAGCGCAGCGAGGTGGACGCCGTCCTTCGTGTTGAAGGCGAGGTCGCGCAGGTCGATGAACGCCGTCTCGCCGAGGTAGTCGTAGGCGAGCTCGAGATGCCCGACTTCGGCCGCGACGACCGCCTGGATGCACGCCGACAGCGACGAGTCGCGCACGGTGATGCGCTCGTAGTACTCGAAGTCGCGCGCCTTCTGCTCGGCGTCGAAGTGCTCGCCGCACGAGTACAGCGCGAAGACGAGGTCGGCCTGCTTGACGACCTGGCTCGAGTAGAGCAGGTAGTACGGGTAATGCATCAGGAGCGGGTAGCGCTCGTCCGGCGTGTGCTCGAAGTCCCACTGGCGGTAGCGCGTGAAGCCCTCGGACTGGGGTGTGACGCGGAGCTCCTCGTCGTAGGGGATGACCATGGCGGCGGCGGCGTCGCGCCAGCTCGCGATCTCCTCCTCGTCGACGTGCAGCTCCGCCGCGCGGTGCGGGTGGTGCGCCGCGAGGGTGGCGGCCTCGCGCAGGTTGCGGGCCGCGAGCAGGTTCGTGTAGACGTTGTTGTCCTTCAGCGCGGAGTACTCGTCCGGCCCGGTGACGCCGTCGATGCGAAAGCCGCCCTGGGTGTCGTGGTGGCCGACCGAGCGCCACAGGCGCGCCGTCTCGACCAAGAGCTCGAGCCCCGGCCCCTCCTCGAAGTCCTCGTCTCCCGCCGCGTACAGGTAGCGGCGCACGGCGTCGGCGATGTCGGCGTTGACGTGAAACGCGGCCGTCCCCGCCGGCCAGTAGCCCGAGCACTCCTGGCCGGAGATCGTGCGCCACGGGAACGTCGCGCCCTTGAGCGCGAGCTCGCTGGCGCGGGCCTTCGCGAGATCGAGCGTCGAGTGGCGCCATGCGAGCGCGTCGTGGGCGGCGCGCGGGATCGTGTACGTCAGGACCGGAAGCGTGTACGTCTCCATGTCCCAGAAGCTGTGGCCGTCGTAGCCCGAGCCGGTCAGTCCCTTCGCCGGGATCGCCCGGCCCTCGGCGCGGGCCGCCGCCTGCACGACCTGGAAGATCGAGAAGCGCATCGCCTGCTGCAGCGCCGGGTCGCCGTCGAGCTCGACGTCGGCACGCTCCCAGACGTCGTCGAGGTACTCGCGCTGCGTCGCGCACAGCGCGTCCCAGCCGCTGCGCTCGGCCGCGGCGAGGGCAGCGTCGACCTGGTCGCGCAGCGCGGGCAGCGAGCGCCGGCTCGACCACCCGTAGGCGAGGTACTTCACGATGCGCAGCGTCTGTCCCGGCTCGAGCTCGGTGCTGACCGTGACGCGGGCGAGATCCTCGTCGCTCTCGGCCTCGGTGACCGTGCCCGCGGGGCCGTCGACGTGGTGGTCCATGCCCGCCGCCACGCGCAGACCGCTCGCACGCGTCACGTGCACGAGCCCGGCGCGCAGCCCGTTGTGCCCGTGCAGCTCGGAGAGCAGCGGCGCGCTCAGCGCCGCGGCGACGCGCGGGTCCTTCGCCGCCTGCTCGGGGCCGGGCTCGTTGGCGACGAGCTCGGACTGCACGACGATCCGGGCCGGCGCCCCGAGCGGCTCGACCTCGTAGAGGATCGCGGCGACCGAGCGCTGCACGAACGACACGAGGCGCGTGGTGCGCAGGCGCACCCCCTGGCCCGCCGGCGAGTGCCACTCGACCTCGCGCCGCAGCACGCCCGCGCGCAGGTCGAGCACGCGCTCGTGGTGCAGCAGATCGCCGTAGCGCAGGTCGAACGGCTCGTCGTCGACGAGCAGGCGGATGACCTTGCCGTTCTGGACGTTGATCATCGTCTCGCCGGCCTCGGGATAGCCGAAGCCGGCCTCGGCGTAGGGCAGCGGGCGCGTCTCGTAGAAGCCGTTGAGGTACGTCCCCGACGTGCCGTACGGCTCGCCCTCGTCGAGGTTGCCGCGCAGCCCGATGTGGCCGTTGGACAGCGCGAAGATCGACTCGCTCTGCGGGAGCAGGTCGAGCTGCAGCTCGCGCTCGGACACCGCCCACGGCTCGACCGCGTAGACGTCGTCGCCGATCACCGGTCGTCCTCGTCGAGCAGCTCGGAGAGGTCGCGCACGACGATGTCCGCGCCGGCGGCCTTCAGCGCCTCGGCCTGGCCCGTGCGATCGACGCCGACGACGTCGCCGAACCCGCCCCGGCGCCCGGCCTCGACGCCGGCGAGCGCGTCCTCGAAGACCGCCGCGTGCGGGGGCTCGGTCTGAAGCAGGCGCGCGCCGGCGAGGAACGTGTCGGGCGCGGGCTTGCCGGCCAGGCCCTCGCGCTCGGCGTAGACACCGTCGACGACGGCCTCGAAGAGATGCTCGATGCCCACCGCGGCGAGCACCTCGCGGCAGTTCTTCGAGGACGACACGACCGCGCAGCGCAGGCCGTGCTCGCGCGCCTTCTCGACGTAGCGCACCGAGCCCTCGAAGACCTCGACGCCGCGCGTGCGGATGAGCTCGAGCACGAGCACGTTCTTGCGGTTGCCCAGGCCGTGGGCGGTCTGCGCGTCGGGCGGGTCGTCGGGCGAGCCGAGCGGCAGCTCGATCCCGCGCGAGGCGAGGAACGAGAGCACGCCGTCCAGGCGCGGCTTGCCGTCGACGGAGGCGTCGTAGTCGCCGGGCAGCTCGAAGGGCTTCAGCGGCTCGCCGGTCTGCTCGGACCACTGGCGCAGGAAGTCGTCGAGCATCTCCTTCCACGCTTGGGCGTGCTGCGCCGCGGTCCGCGTGAGGACCCCGTCGAGATCGAAGAGGCAGGCGGTGATCGAGTGCGGGAGTCCGAGCATGGCCGACAGTGTGCCCATCGGACGGTGGGGGGACACTCGCGAGCGAGTCGCGCGGGCGACGAAACAGCAGCATTGACAGGAGCGCGCGATCCGCCCCCGGGGTTTCCGCGTAGCGCTCCCGGCCCGCGCGGAACATGAACAAGTGGCACCGCTGGGGTCCCGCCGGGACGAGTGGCCACTTGTTCATGCGCGCGAACCCTCGGCGGCGCTTCGCACCCGATCCTGTATCGATGCCGTCGCGTCAACCACCCGGCCAAGCCGGAAACTGCTCCAGCACCCACTCCGGCCCGAGCACGGGGCGCCTGTACGAGCGGCCGCCCACGCGCACGTACTCGCCCGTGCGCGGGTTCACGGCGAGGTTGCGCTCGATCGGATACCACTCGTTGTGCTGGTGGATGAGCTCGTTGAGCTCCTCGAACGGCCACTGGTGCGCGAGCGCGCGCCAGCGCTCGGCGAACCGCGCCGTGTCGCCGCCGCACTCGCCGCGCAGCGCCCGGTACGCCCGCGAAAGCCGCCGGCGCTCCCGCGCGATGCCGGCGTCGATCTCGCCGACGCGCTCCATCCAGCGCGGCCGGACGCCGGCCTTGAGGTAGGACTCGACGGACCGCTGCCGCTGGCGGGTGCGGTCCGAGAGCGGCTTGCCGAGACCCGACTCCTCGTCGAGATCGCGCCCGACGATCCGCTCGACCGGCGAGCGCCCTTCGTCATCGAACTCCTGGCGCACCCATCCAAGCTTAGGTCGCCTGAGCGACGAACTGTCCGTCGTGAGGTACTGCAATAGGGCACCCGCCGGCGCTGAATGCTTGACGCGGCCGCATCGCACCCTGTGTGCTAGTCGCCGTGCAACTCGAGTTCAAGAACCTGGGGCCGTGGATCTTCGGCGACGAGCAGCTCAAGCGCTTCACCCAGGACTCACCGGTCATGCCCGACGTCTGGCTCGAGTACGGCGAGAAGCCGCGGGAGGCGATCGACCTGCTGCTCGAGCCGCACGCCGACGCGACGACGGCCGAGCTCGCCAAGGCCGTGCTCGAGGCCGACCACAGCCCGAAGGAGCGCGCGCCGCTCAAGCTCGCCTACAACCAGTCGCACGTCGCCGTCGAGCTGACGTTCCAGCAATTGCTGCGCAGCGTGCTGCCGCTGTCGAAGTGGTGGCAGGAGCGCCTGTGGCCGCCGGAGGCGACGTCGATCGGCGACGTGCTGACCGAGCGTCACAAGGAGATCGTCGCCGGCCTCAAGGAGCCGATGCGCGAGCAGGGCCGGCGGCCCACGCACGCGGGCGAGCTGTCGGGGCAGCTCATCTGGTTCGTCGGGATCGTCGGTCGGATCACCTGGGAGGCACATCGCAGGCCGGGATCCAAGCAGCCCGACACCGAGCCGCCGAAAGGGCTGACGTACGACCGGCTGGTCCACCTCGCCGCCGAGACGCTGGGCGACCTGCAGCGCGTGCCGCCGCACGGGCGTGCGCCCCTGTGGGCGATCAACCGCAACCGGCTCGCCCGGCCCGCGCTGTGGCGCTCGCGCAACACGATCAAGGCCGATGCCGCGACGCTGCTCTTCGACGTGCACTGCGACGAGCTCTGCTGGGCGGTCGTCGACTCCGGCGTCGACGCCACGCACCAGGCGTTCGGACTGCGCGCCCGCGACGGCACGCCCACCGGCAGATCGCGGGTGCGCGCCCGGTACGACTTCACCCGGCTGCGCAAGATCCTCGCCGGCATGGACACCGACGCCGACACGCTCGGCGACGCGGGCGACGAGCAGCGCGAGGAGATCGAGGACCGGCTGCGCGACGGCCGCGCGATCGACTGGGCGCTGCTCGCCGAGCAGATCAAGGTGGATCCCAAGGACTACCCCAAGACCATCCCCAAGCACGAGCACGGCACGCACGTCGCCGGGATCCTCGCCGCCGACTGGCGAGCGGCCGACCCCGAGCCCCCCGGCAAGAACGATGTCCGCGGCATCTGTCCGGACATCGCCATCTACGACCTGCGCGTCTTCGACGACGAGGGCCGCGGCGACGAGTTCGCGATCCTCGCGGCGCTGCAGTTCGTGCGCTGGCTGAACGCCAACTCGCCCGCGCCGGTCATCCACGGCGTCAACCTCAGCCTGTCGCTCGACCACGAGGTGGGTGCGTACGCCTGCGGGCGCACGCCCGTCTGCGAGGAGTGCGAGCGGCTGCTCGGCAGCGGCACGGTCGTCGTCGTCGCGGCCGGCAACGAGGGCCGCGCGTTCGTCTCGATGGCGTCGGGGACGTCGGAAGGCTATCGCCAGATGTCGATCACCGATCCCGGCAACGCGAGCGGAGTCATCACCGTCGGCGCCACGCACCGCCACCAGCCGCACACCTACGGCGTGTCGTACTTCTCCAGCCGCGGACCCACCGGCGACGGGCGCTGCAAGCCCGACATCGTCGCGCCCGGCGAGAAGATCACCGCGCCGGTCCCGGGTGGCGGGCTGAAGAGCCTCGACGGCACGAGCATGGCGGCGCCGCACGTCTGCGGCGCGGCGGCGCTCGTCCTCGCGCGCCACCCGGAGCTCATCGGGCGACCGGCCGAGATCAAGCGTCTGCTGTGTGAGACCGCGACCGACCTCGGCCGCGAGCGCTACTTCCAGGGCAGCGGCGTCGTCGACGCCCTGCGCGCACTTCAATCCATTTAGTGGGCCTTGAGACAACATTGAACGCGGAACCGCGGGCGCCGATCACCGTCGGGTGGCGTCCTCGGTCGCAGCAATGGCCCTGCCATTGCATGCTCCCTGCGTCCTTGCCCGGCGGCGCCGGCGTCTCGCTGTTCCACGTCCAACGTCATCTCAAGAACCACTAACGGTAGGGGGACCCCGGCATGATCTTCTCGCTCGAAGCACTGCAGGCCCACCACGGAGACTCGCTGCTCCTGCACGCCGGCACGGACGACAAGCCGGTCCTCGTGCTCATCGACGGCGGGCCGTCGGGGATCTACGAGACGATCCTCGAACCGCGCCTGGAGGACCTGCGCGCCGAGCGCGCGCCCGACGGCGCGCTGCGGATCGACCTCGCGATGGTCAGCCACATCGACGACGACCACCTCGCCGGCATGGTCGACTTGGGCGGCGCGCTCGCCGAGCTCCAGGACGACCAGCAGGCGCTGCCCTACGACGTGCGCGTCCTGTGGCACAACTCGTTCGACGACATCATCGGCAACGGCGCCGACGAGCTGCGGGCGGCGGCGCTCGAGGTGCTCTCAGATCCGGTCGGCGACCCGCGAGCGGACGAGGTGCGGGCGGCTGGGCTGGCCGTCGTCGCGAGCGTGGGCCAGGGCCGCGATCTGCGCGACCAGGCGAAGAAGCTCGGATGGGCCGTCAACGAGCCCTTCGACGGCCCGGTCGTCCTGCCCGAGGAGGGCAAGCGCCTCATCAAGCTCGGCGGCGGCGACGTGACGCTGACCGTCGTCTGCCCGCATGCGCGGCAGCTCGAGCGCCTGAACAAGGCGTGGGACAAGTGGCTGAAGGAGCACCCAAAGGCCGTCGCCGAGGGCGAGGCCGAGACCGCGGCCTTCGTCGACACCTCGCCCTACAACCTGTCGAGCATCGTCGTGCTGGCGGAGGCCGGCGGCAAGACGATGCTGCTGACCGGCGACGCCCGCGGCGACCACATCCTCGCGGGCCTCGACCAGGCGAAGATCGCCACGGACGGCAAGACGAAGGTCGACCTGCTCAAGCTCCCGCACCACGGATCGATCCGCAACCTCGCGCCGGAGTTCTTCGAGCGGATCACCGCCGATCACTACGTCATCTCCGCCGACGGCCGCGACGGCAACCCGGAGACGGAGACGCTCGAGCTGATCGAGGGCTCGCGCAGGGACGACGACGACTTCACGATCCATCTCACGAACCACGGCCGCAAGGGCGATCTCGCCAAGCGCCTCGACGCGTTCCTCGCGGCGAAGGAGAAGTCGGGCCGCACGTACGGGGTGAACATCCGCGAGGACCCCGCGACGTCGATCCGCATCGACCTGCTCGACTGAGGCCGATCAGCCCCTCTTGGGAGCCGGCTGGGCCGCCTTCGCCGCCGCCGGCGCCACATCGCTCGCGCTCAGCGGGCTCGCGTCCGAGCGCTTCGCTGCGGCCATCTCCGCGGCCGTCACGTTCAGCGGGTGGTGGCACGCCGCGAGGTGGCCGTTGGCGTATGCCATGAGCGGCGGCTCGGCCGTCCGGCAGATGTCGGTCGCGTGCGGGCAGCGGGGGTGGAACACGCAGCCGCTCGGCGGGTTGATCGGGTTCGGCGGCTCGCCCGCCACGACCGTCCGCCGCCGGCCGCGGTTCTCGCGCGGGTCGGGGATCGGGATCGCCTGCAGGAGCGCCGACGAGTACGGGTGGATCGGCTTCGTGTAGAGCTCCTCGGCGGGGGAGACCTCCATGAGCTTGCCGAGGTACATGACCGCGATCCGGTCGGACACGTGGCGCACGACGCTCAGGTCGTGGGCGACGAACAGGTAGGACAGCCCGAGGTCGTCCTGCAGGTCGTCGAGCAGGTTGATGATCTGCGCCTGGATCGAGACGTCGAGCGCCGACACGGGCTCGTCGAGCACGATGAGCTTCGGGTCGACCGCGAGCGCGCGCGCGACGCCGATGCGCTGGCGCTGGCCGCCGGAGAACTCGTGCGGGAAGCGGTTGACGTGCTCGGGCGCGAGCCCGACGCGCTCGAGCAGCTCGCGCACGCGCCGCTCGACCTCCTCGCCCTTCGCGTGGGAGTGCAGCCGCAGCGGCGTGCCGACGATCTGGCCCACCCGCTTGCGCGGGTTCAGCGACGCGTAGGGATCCTGGAAGACCATCTGCATCTCGCGCCGCAGCGGCACAAGCTCGCGCCGCGAGCAGTGGCTGACGTCCTTGCCGCGGAAGCGCAGCGTGCCGGCGGTCGGCTCGACGAGCCGCATGACCGTCCTGGCGAGCGTCGTCTTCCCGCAGCCCGACTCGCCGACGAGGCCGAGCGTCTCGCCCTCGTGCAGCGTGAACGTCACGTCGTCAACGGCGTGCACCTGGGCGACCTGGCGGTCGATGATCAGGCCCTGCTTGATCGGGAAGTGCAGCTTGAGGTGCTCGGCCTCGAGCAGCGCGCCGTTGGAGCTCATGCCGCGTCTCCTGCCGGCTCGGCCGGCCGCTGCTTGGCCGCCAGGCCGATCTCGCCGGGCTCCACCTCGCGCAGCTTGCGCTTGGCCTCGAGGGGCAGCCAGCAGCGGTCGAGGTGGCCGGGCGCGCCCGGCACGCGCGCCTCGAGCGCCGGCACCTTGCGGCAGGCGTCGTGCTCGTGCGGGCAGCGCGGGCGCAGGTGGCAGCCCGCCGGCCGGTTGGCGAGCGACGGCGGCAGCCCGGGGATCGTCGGCAGGCGCTCGCGGCGCGGGCGATCGAGGCGCATGATCGCCCCGAGCAGCCCCCACGTGTAGGGGTGCTGCGGGTCGTAGAAGATCTCCTCGAGCGTCCCCTGCTCGACGATCCGCCCGGCGTACATCACCGCGACGCGGTCGGCGATGTCGGCCACGACGCCGAGGTCGTGCGTGACGAGGATGAGCGCCGCGTTCGTGTCGGCGCGCAGCTCGCGGAAGCGCTCGAGGATCTGCGCCTGGATCGTCACGTCGAGCGCCGTCGTCGGCTCGTCGGCGATGAGGATGCTCGGGTCGCACGACAGCGCCATCGCGATCATCACGCGCTGGCGCATCCCGCCGGAGAACTCGAACGGGTAGTGATCGACGCGCTCGCGCGCCCGCGGGATGCCCACCCGCTCGAGCAACTCGATCGTGCGCTCGCGAGCGGCGGCCTTCGGCACGTCCTCATGCGCCTGGATCTGCTCGATGATCTGCTCGCCGATCCGCATGACGGGGTTCAGCGAGCTCATCGGGTCCTGGAAGATCATCGCGATCTCGGCGCCGCGGATCGTGCGCAGCTCGGCCTCCGAGGCGCCGATCAGCTCGGTGCCCTTGTAGAACGCCGTGCCCGAGAAGCGCGCGTTCGGCGAGCGCGTGAGCCCGAGCAGCGTCATCGCGGTCACCGACTTCCCGCAGCCCGACTCGCCGACGACGGCCAGGATCTCCCCGGCGCGCAGCTGCAGCGTGGCGCCGTCGACCGCCTGCACGACGCCCTCGTCGGTGGCGAAGGCCACCTCGAGGTCGCGCACGTCGAGGATCGGCTCGGTCTTCATTGCAGCCGGATCCGCGGGTCCAGCGCGGCGTAGAGGATGTCGACGAGCGTGTTCATCACGACGATGAAGAACGCGCCGAGCATCGTGATGGCGAGCACCGGGGGAACGTCGAGCGTCTTGATCGAGTCGGCGGCGAACTGGCCGACGCCCTGAAGGTCGAACACGGTCTCGGTAAGGATCGCACCGCCGCCGATGACCGCGGCCAGGTCGAGCCCCCAGAGCGTGACGATCGGGATGAGCGAGTTGCGCAGCACGTGCTTGAGCATGATCTGGCGCTCGGGGATGCCCTTCGCGCGGGCGGTGCGCACGTGGTCGTCGTTGATCGTGTCGAGCACGTTGGAGCGCAGCACGCGCGAGTAGAAGCCGATGAACAGGATCGACAGCGCGGTCCACGGCATGATGAGGTGGTAGAACCAGTCCACCGGGTCCTTGGTCAGCTCGACGTAGCCGCCGTTGGGGAAGATGCCGGCCTTGAAGCCCAGGTAGTAGTTCATCAGCGCGCCGACGAGGAAGACCGGCGTCGAGATGCCGATGAGCGCCAGCACGGTGAGGAAGCGGTCGGCGAACCTGCCCGCCTTGATCGCCGTGTAGAGGCCGAGCGCGATCGCGAAGAACATCCACATGATCCCCGCGCCGATCGCCAGCGAGAACGTCCGCGGCAGACCCTGCTTGATCTCGTCGAGCACGTTGATCTGGTTCGTGTAGGAGATGAGGTCGCCGGTGAAGACCTTCTCCATCGTCTTGACGTACTGGACGTAGACGGGCTTGTCGAAGCCCCACTGGTTGCGGATCGCCTCGATCTGACCGGGCGTCTGATTGCGTCCCGCGAGCCGCTCCGCGGGGTCGCTGTTCGGGATGACGTTGAAGATCAGGAACGTCAGGATCGAGATGGCCAGCAGGACCAGGACCATCGCGACGAGCCTGCGGACGATGAAGCGCGCCATCAGTGCTCTATGCGCACCTTCGCGCGCGGGTCGAAGGCGTCACGGACGCCGTCGCCGAAGACGTTGAGCGCCAGCACCGCCGCGACGAGCATCGTTCCGGGAACGATCGCGAGGTGCGGGCCGCTGATGATCTTCTCGACGCCGTCGCCGATCATCGATCCCCATGACGGCTCGGGCGGCTGCACGCCGGCGCCGAGGAACGACAGCGACGCCTCGAGCAGGATCGCGTTGGCGACGAGCAGCGGGAAGAACACGATGATCGTCGACGCGAGGTTCGGCAGGATCTCCGAGAGCATGATCCGCAGCGGCCCGGCGCCCTGCGCGCGCGCGGCCTCGACGAACTCCTTCTCGCGCAGGGAGAGCACCTGGCCGCGGATGGGGCGCGCCATGTAGGGCACGTAGATCACCCCGATGATGAGCACCGGGATGAGCTTCGACGCGCCGTCGAGCTCGAGCGGTCCGATCTTCAGCCCGCCGAGCGCGAGCGCGGTGCCGAGCGCGACCCCGAGCAGCAGCGGCGGGAACGGCCAGATGACGTCCAGCGTGCGGGAGATGAGCCAGTCGATCCAGCCGCCGAAGAAGCCGGCCATGGTCCCGGCGATCACCGCCAGGATGAGCGTCAGGAGCGAGGCCGCGATCCCGATCTGCAGCGACGTCCGGCCGCCGTACAGCAGCCGCACGGCGATGTCGCGCCCGTTGTCGTCGGCGCCGAGGAAGTAGCGCCCCGACCACGTCGGCCCGATCGGGACGCCGTCCGGCGAGACGACGTCCTTCGTCTCGCCGCCGACCTTGACGGTGTCGGTCAGGTGGTTCTTGAACGGATCGGTCTTCGCGACGTGCTCGGACCACAACGGCGCGGCCAGGCACAGCGCGACGATGACGATGAACAGCGCCCCGAACGCGAGCGCCGTGCGATTGCGCCGCAGCCGCCGCAGCGCGAGCCGCGACGGCGCCAGACCCGGGGCGTGCTCGCCTGCGCGGGCCGCGAGGACCGCGGCGTTCTCGAAGGCGAGCTCCGCCTCTGTGAGGGGTTCGGTTGCCACGTCGACTAACGGCGGGAGGGCGCGGGGGCGTCCTCCCGCCGGCCTGCAGTCGACCCTACTTCAGGCAGAACAGCGACCAGTCGTTCTTGTAGACGGGATGGACGCCGTGGCAGTTCTCGAAGTCCATGCGCTCGGACATGAACGTCGATGCCAGCTCGTTGCCGTAGATCACCGCGTTGGCGTCCTCGACGACCGCCCGATCGGCCGCGGCCCACTGGTCGGCGACCGCCGACGGCTCCTCTTCCTTCAGGTCCGCGAGCGCCTTCTCCACCTTCGGATTGCTCTTGAACTGGAAGTTGAACGTCGGATTGGACTGGAGCGCCGCCGCGCTGAGGTTCGGCTCGAAGAAGTCCGCCGGATGCGGGAAGTCCTGGTACCAGTCCGTGAATCCGGCTTGGGCCTTGGTCTTCTTGTCTCCGACCGTCCCGAAGTAGACCTGCTGGTCGAGGATCTTCGTCTTGGCCTTGAAGCCGATCTCGTTGAGCACATCACGCAGGTAGTCGACGATCTGCGGGCGCGGGTCCTTGTTGTTGCCCCAGACCGTGACCGTCATCCCCTTGTAGCCGGACTGGTCGACGAGCTGCTTGGCCTTCTCGACGTTCCCCGGACCTGCGGGATCGCCGTACGGGCACGGGTCGATCTTCTTGTAGCCGGTGTTCGAGTAGGAAGGCGGCAGGAAGTTGCAGGTCGGCTCCAGGCGTCCGCCGAAGATCCGCTGCAGCGCGCGGCTGTCGACCGCGAAGTTGACGGCCTGGCGCACTTCCTTGGAGTCGAACGGCTTCGTCGTCTCGTTCAGGAAGAACCAGTACGTGTTCGGCGGGTTCGGATCCAGCCGGAAGCGGTCGGCGTACTTCTGGCGGACCTGCGGGAGCAGGTCGCCCGTCGGGTCCTCGGTCATGAAGTCGAGCTTGCCGTCGATGATGTCCTGGGTCATCTTCGTGACCGACGACTTGACGACGGTGATCTTGTCGAAGTTGCCCTTCGGGATGTCCGGGATGTTGAACCCGGGCGTCTTGGTCAGCTCGTACTGCCGCGTCGGGTTCGTGACGTGGATCTTGTACGGCCCGTACCCCGGGAGGTTGCGCTGCGTCACCTTGAACGGCGACTTCGCCGCGGGCGTCGGGGCTGCGTTCGCGAGTCCCTGGGCGTAGAGGAACTTGCTGTCGGGCTCCGC
The DNA here is from genome assembly GCA_050696955.1 of Solirubrobacteraceae bacterium. Lineage (GTDB taxonomy): Bacteria > Actinomycetota > Thermoleophilia > Solirubrobacterales > Solirubrobacteraceae > CADCVQ01. The sequence continues at coordinate 16,336 of JBOGYT010000372.1, forward strand.
GAGCTTGACGACGATCTCGCCGGTCTGGTCGTTCGCCGTGATGCCCGAGATGTCGCCCTGTGCCTTCTTGGACTCCTGGTATTCCGCGGCGCCCTCGATCCCGGCGGAGAACGACGAGAACGGGCCGCCGAGGAACAGCAGCCGCTTGATCGTGTTCTCGTAGTCCGACGCCCTGACCGGCGAGCCGTCGCTGTACTTCAGGCCCTGGCGCAGCTTGAACGTGTAGGTCTTCTTGTCGGCCGAGACCTCCGGCATCGCCTCGGCCAGGCCGGGGATGAGCTCGCCGCCCTCGTCGCCCTCGACGTGGCGGTAGGTCACGAGGCCGGTGTACACGAGCTGGAGCGGCTGGTTGGCCTGCACCGTCTGGAACATGACCGGGTCGTAGTTGTCGGGCAGCACGCTGCCGATACGCAGCGAGGCGCCACCCTTTCCACCCCCACCCGAGCTCTCGTCCTCGTCGCCGCAGGCGACGATGCCCACGCCGCCGGCGGTGAAGACCGCGGCGGTTGCCAACGAACTAACCAGCTTCATCATGAGGGGCTCCCCGATCTCGGCCGAACGGCACCGTTCAATGACCGCAGAAACATTACCCCTTTTTCCGCACTCCTACGCGCAGTTCATCGCCCGCGGCGAAACCTCGCGAGCTCCTCGCGGCCGTGCCGCCCGACAGCTCGAGCCCCACGCCACGCGCGTAGAACCTGTCGTCCAGGAGCGTCCGCTCGATGGCCTCGGTCTCCCTGGTCAGGAGCACGCGGCGGGCAAAGCGGCGGTAGGGCACCTCGCCGCGCTCGCGGAGGCTGAACACCTCCGCGCGGTCCTCGGCGATGCCCGCGGCGCGCTCCTGGCGGTGGGCCATGCCCACGCGCGGCGGGCGAGCATGACGATGCCGGGTTGCGCACCGCCGGCGCCGGCCTCCCACGAGCCCTCCATAGACACAATGCCGTTCTCGAACGCCCCGGCGTCCTCGCCGAAGCACCAGACGTCGACGCGCTAGACGCGGCGGTCGCCGGGCCTCGTCGGCAGGTACGGAGGCACGCCGCGCTGCTGGCGCCGAGCAGCACAGCGAAGGCTGCGCCGCCCGCGCAGGCAGAGCGCCGAGACATGACGCGCCCCGGCCGCTCAGTCGTGCGCCTCGACCGGCTCGAGCTGCAGCGGCCGGAAGAGCTGCCTGGCCTCGGCCGCCGCCGTCCTGAGGTCCTCGCTCTCGTTGGCGACGGTCTCGCGCAGCGCGCCGAGGTGGGCATCGATGGCGGTCAGGTCGGCGGCGCCGATCGTGTGCGCGAAGCGGTCGCGGCGTCGACGAGCACCTGGTGCGCCCACAGCTCGAAGCGGCCGAGGTCGATCTCGGGCTGCGGGCGGTGGCGCAGCTCCAGATCGAGCGCCGACTGCGCCACGTCGATCGCCGCGCTGCCGGCCCGCGTCCGGTCGCGCCTGGCGATCGCCGCGCGCAGCGTCCTCAGCGCCCGTTTCATCTCGCTCGCGAGGCGGGGTGGCACCGGTCCGCGCCGGAACTCCGTCCAGGCGCGAGCCGCGGCCCGCGAGCGCTTCGAGGCCGCCGCCCAGGTGCCCGATCGGGC
>JBOGYT010000373.1:0-8443 GCA_050696955.1 Solirubrobacteraceae bacterium
CCGACGCGCGTGCCGACGGGCGGCGCGGCCTGCGGCTCCTCGGGATCGATCTGGCGGATCGGGTCCGGCAGCGGCTCGCCGTCGTCGCGCCACTTCGTCCAGCCCGCGACCGCCGGCCACGTCGTGCGCGTGGCCGTCGAGCCGACGACGAGCCCGAAGTGCCCCGCGCGCAGCGTGAGCTCGTGGATGTCGGCACGCGGCGCCGCCCGCGTGACCGCGCGCACCGCCGGCGGCGGCGCGATCTCGTCGACCTCGCCGACGACCGTCAGCACCGGCAGCGTGAGGTCCGCGAGCGTCACGAGCCGGTCGTCGATGACAAAGCCGCCCGACAGCATGCGGTTGTGGGCGACGAACTGCGAGATGAAGTCCGCCAGCGCGGGGCCGGGCCACGCGACCCAGCCGCGCTGCTCGAGGAACTGGCGCTGGCGCTCGCGCGGCAGCAGCGCCTCGCGGTCGTGCAGCGCGAGGATGAAGTCGATCTGCTGGCGCAGCGACTTCATCGGGTCGAGCAGCCGGAAGCCCGTCCGGCTCGCCCAGGCGGGCAGCGCGTAGCGCTTGAGGATGTTGTCGGCGAGGAAGCCGGCGCCGCGCACCGCGAGCTCCTCCGGAACGCCGAACGGGAGCGCGCCCAGCGTGTCGACCGGCGCTCCGAACGTGATCAGGCTCGCGAGCCCCTCGCTGCGGCGGTAGGCGGCGGTCTGGTAGCAGAACATCCCGCCCTGGGAGTAGCCCCCGAGGTGCACGTCGCGGCCGGCGATCGCACGCACCCGGTCGACGGCGTCGCTGATGGCGACGACGTGGTCGGTGAGCGTCCGCTCGAGGCCGCCCTCGATGTGCTCGGGCGCGCCGAAGTCGACGACCCACGGATCCACCCCGTGCTCGTAGAGCGTCGTGACGCCGCTCGCCGACGGCGAGACGTCGTAGACGTCGGCGGCGAGCATCATCGGCGGGACGAGCACGACCGGCGGCCCGTTGGCGGGCGCGTCGGCGAAGTAGCGCCGCAGGGTGTACATGTCCTGCGTGGCGGCGACCTCGAACGGCGCGGCCTCCTCCCCGGTCTCGAGGCCGCCGAACCGCGCCACCTCGAGCGCGTTCTGCGCGGCCGCCCCGAGCCGTGCGGCGGGCCGGGTGATGTAGTCGGCGAGATGGGCCATCGCGGTAGAGCCATCATCTCCTACACGCGAACAGGCGTCTTCCCCACCGGCCCTTGCCGGTGCATTAGGATCGGTCGCGATGGAGGGGCATCAGGAGGCGGGGAGCAGCGAGCCGGTGTCTGCCGCAGAGGCGATCGCTGCGGTCGTCGCGCGGATGGAGGAGATCGCCGCGCCGCTGGACGAGAGCGACGGCGTGCGCCGCTTCAACGAGCTGTACCTCGCCGTGACGCGTGAGGTCGCCGAGAACACGGCGGCCGACACGTTCGAGGACCCGACGTTCATCTCCCGGCTGGACGTCATCTTCGCCGACCTCTACTTCGCCGCCGTCGACGAGGATGCCGACGGCAAGGAGCCCTCGAAGGCGTGGGTGCCGCTGTTCGAGGAGCGCCACAAGAAGGGCGTCGCGCCGCTGCAGTTCGCGATCGCCGGCATGAACGCGCACATCAACCACGATCTCGCGCTTGCGCTCGTCGACACGTGCGACGAGTTCGGGGTCGGCCTCGATACCGACACCAAGCAACACCGCGACTACATCGCCGTCAACAAGATCCTCGAGCAGGTCCAGGACGAGATCAAAGATCAGTTCACGACCGGGGTCATCGCGGACATCGACACGACGTTCGGCACCGCCGACGACATGGTCGCCAGCTGGAGCGTCGCCCGCGCGCGTGACGCCGCGTGGACCGCCGCGCAGGTGCTCGCCGCCGTCGACGGCAACGCGTTCCTGCGCAAGGCGTTCCTCGCCGACCTCGGCCGCAGGACCGGCTTCGCCGGCCGCCTGCTGCTCGCGCGTTCCTCGTAGCGAACCGCGCCATAACCGCTTGTTCACGCGCAGTTCATCCCTGCTGGCTACCTTCGTCACGGGTGTCCGCTACGGTGAAGGAGCGCCCACCCGAAGGATGCCGGTGGCGTGCAGGGTTGGCGCACACAGCGCCGGAGGCGTCGCACAGGCGCCCCGCGCAGCTGCCTGAAGCAGGCTGCGTAGCAACGAGTTTGTGGCTCGACCGGTAGTCGAGCCACATCTGGTGAATCTCGGCCAGCGGTCCATGTTGACCGTGCGGGCAGCTGTCCACCCTGAAAGACGACCCGCTAGGAAAGGATGCAATGACAGCACGCAACACCCCGCCGCCGCAGCGTGACGACACGGTGCTCCTGACGGGAGCCACCGGCTTTCTCGGCATGGAGCTGCTGGCGCGGTTGCTCGACGACACCGATCGGCGCGTGCTTGCGCTGATCCGCGCGCGCAGCGACGACGAGGCGCAGTCGCGGCTGCGCACGACGCTCGCCGGCCTGTTCGACGATCCCGCTCCCCACGCGGATCGGGTCGTCGCGCTGCGCGGCGACCTCACGTCCCCGGGGCTCGGCCTCGACCCCGCCGCGCGCGAGCTCGCGCTCGGCGCGAGCGAGATCATCCACGGCGCCGCCAGCGTCACCTTCGACCTGCCGCTCGACGAGTCGCGCGCGATCAACGTCGACGGGACGAGGCGGATGCTCGATCTCGCCGAGGAGGCGCACGAGCGGGGGACGCTGCGGCGCTTCACCTACGTCTCGACCGCCTACGTCGCCGGTGACTGCGGCGGGCGCGTGCGCGAGCAGGCCGGCGCGCCGCGGCGCCGGTTTCGCAACTCCTACGAGCACTCCAAGTCCGAGGCCGAGACGCTCGTGCAGGCGCGCCTGCACCGCCTGCCGGTGACGATCGCCCGCCCGAGCATCGTGGTCGGCGATCGCATGACCGGCTGGACGGCGTCGTTCAACGTCATCTACTCACCGCTGCGCGCGTTCGCCTCGGGCGCGTTCTCGATGCTGCCGGCGCGGCGGCGCTCTCCGGTCGACGTCGTGTCGGTCGACTACGTCGCGCGCGCGGTCCTCGCGCTCAGCGCGGCGCCGGAGGCGGCCGGCGGAACCTTCCATGTCGTCGCCGGCGACCGCGCCCACACCGTGGGCGAGCTCCTGGACGACGCCACCGAGCGCTTCGGACAGCGCCGCCCGACGTGCGTGTCGCCGCGGCTGTACCGGACCCTCCTGCACCCGCTCGCGATGCGCCGCAGCTCGCGCTCCGCGCGCCGGCTGTTGAAGCGCAACGAGGTCTACTTCCCGTACTTCGGGATGCGGATGCGCTTCGACGATCAGGAGGCGCGCGCGATCCTCGATCCGCTCGACATCCGCCCCGAGCCGCTGCTGGACTACTTCGGCGCGCTCGTCGAGTTCGCTCAGGCAGCGAGCTGGGGCCGCCGCCCGATCGGCCGCGCGCAGGCGCAGATGCTCGCGCGCACGGCTCCCGCGCAGACGTCCCGCGCGCAGCTGCGCATGCCCGGTGGGGTGCACGCGCCGGTTCACAGTCGCTGATACAGCGCGGCGGGGGCCGGAAAACCCGCTCACGCCCGCGCGCTGTAGGTCACGCTTGCCGGACGGCATACAATCGCCGCGCGGTCGCAGCGACAGACCGATCTACCTACGGCTCCATGACCCCCACGCCGCGCCCAGTGAGCGCATCCCTGCCCGCGCCCTGTCTCGCGGCGGGAGCCGTGCTCGCCGAACGCGACGGCCGGACGATCATCGCCAACTACGGCTCGGTGCCGGCGGAGATCGCGGTGTGCATGAAGTCGGTCGGCCTCATCGACCGCTCCGACCTCGGCTCGTTCGAGATCCGGGCGGAGACCCCGCGGCTCGAGCGCGCGCTGTCCGAGCGGCTCGGCGATCCGCCGGTCGCGACGGGTTCGGCACGCCGGCTGCGTGACGTCTGGTACCTGCGTCTCGACCGCCGCCGAGCGCTGCTCGTGGGCCCGCACGACGCGCTCGCCTCGGGATCGCCGATCGTCACGGAACCCGAGCATGACGATTGGTCGGGGAAGGACACGAGCGACAGAACGTCGATCATCAGCGTCCTCGGACCGCGCGCCGCGCGGCTGCTCGGGGCGACCGAGCTGCCCGACGAGCTTGCGATCGGCGCGATCGGCCGCGACCCGGGCGATCCGAGCGTCATCGCGATCCTGCGCGAGACCCAGCGCCGGATCCTCATCGTCGTCAGGGCCGAAGGCGCCGACGGGCTGTGGGAGCGGCTGCTGATCGCCGGCGAGCCGCTCGAGGCGGCGTTCGTCGGCGCAGACGCTCTCAGCCTTCTGGGCGCCGCCTCACTCAGAGTCTGAGCGCGAATTCGATAGATCCTGCCCATTCGATTGATACCGTCCGGTCTATGACCGAAATCGGACCGGACCACTTCACGAAATCAGTCGCCGACGTCGATCCGGAGATCGCGCAGGTGCTCGTCGACGAGGCGCGCCGGCAGGAGACGACGCTCGAGATGATCGCGTCGGAGAACTTCGTCCCGCAGGCGGTCATGGACTGCCACGGCTCCACGCTGACCAACAAGTACGCGGAGGGTCTGCCCGGAAAGCGCTACTACGGCGGCTGCGAGCACGTCGACGTCGCCGAGACGCTCGCGATCGAGCGCGCCAAGGAGCTCTTCGGCGCCGAGCACGCCAACGTCCAGCCCAACGGCGGCGCGACCGCCAATGCCGCCGCCTACATGGCCCTGCTCGAGCCGGGCGATCGGATCCTCGGCATGCGCCTCGACCACGGCGGCCACCTCACGCACGGGATGAAGCTCAACTTCTCGGGCCGGCTGTACGACATCGTCGCCTACGGCGTGAGCCCGAAGGACTCCCGCGTCGACATGGACGAGCTGCAGAAGCTCGCCATCCAGACGCGGCCGAAGATGATCCTCGGCGGCTGGTCGGCGTACCCGCGCCAGCTCGACTGGGCCCGCTTCCGCGAGATCGCCGACTCGGTCGGCGCGTACTTCCTGGTCGACATGGCCCACTTCGCCGGGCTCGTCGCGGCCGGCGAGCATCCGAGCCCGATCCCCCATGCCGACGTCGTCACGACGACGATCCACAAGACGCTCGGCGGCTCGCGCGGCGGCATGATCCTGTGCCGTGAGGAGTTCGCCAAGAAGATCAACACGGCGGTCTTCCCCGGTCAGCAGGGCGGCCCGCTCATGCACGTCATCGCCGGCAAGGCGGTCTCGCTGAAGATCGCCCAGAGCGAGCTGTTCAGGGAGCGCCAGCGGCGCACCCGCGCGGGCGCCGAGGCGGTCGCCGAGGAGCTCATGTCCGCCGGCGTCAACGTCCTCACCGGCGGCACCGACGTGCACCTCGTGCTCGCCGACCTGCGCGACTCCGAGCTCGCCGGTCCCGACGCCGAGGACCGTCTCGCCCAGATCGGCATCACGGTCAACCGCAACGCGGTCCCGGACGACCCGCGCCCGCCGATGATCACGTCGGGGCTGCGCATCGGCACCTCGGCGCTGGCCACGCGCGGCATGCAGGTGGAGGACTTCCACGAGATCGGCAAGGTCATCGGCGAGGCGCTGACGGGGGAGTTCGCCGACGCCGACAGGGCCGAGCTGTCAGAGCGCGCGCGCGGGCTCGCGGAGCGCTACCCGCTGTATCCGCACCTGAATTCGCCGGCGACGGTCTAGTGGGTCTTCTCGGAATTTCCGGTGGAATGTTTGGAGAAGGCCCACTAGGGCCTCATCTCTTCAAGCGAACGGGCTTCGTCAGGCGGACCGTCGCGAGGATCTGCTGAACCTCGGCGAGCCGCCGCCGCGACGGCCGCCCCGGGGTCAGCAGCGTTACCGCGTACGTCCGGTACGGCGTGCTGTCCACGAGCGCGAGCGCGCGCACGCGCTTGCGGTTGGGGGCCAAGCCGAAGATCTCGAACGTCGCCACCCGGCGGCTCCCGAGCCGGCCCGGACCGTCGCGCACGACCTCGGCGGGGTCCAGGCGCTTGAGCAGCGCGCGCCGAAGTGCGGCCTTCACGCGCTCCGGATAGCGCCCCCTGACCGGAGCCGAGAACGTCAGCACCGCGGAGCCGTCGGCGCTGCGCAGGCGCAGCACGCGGCCCTCGACGCGCTGCTTCCACGTGCTCGGGTGCGCGAGCGCGAGCCCGAGCTGCGGCACCGACACGAGCCGCACCGGCTGCGACCTGCTGCGGTCATCGCGGCCGCCGGCGGGCCACAGCACCACCGCCGCCACGACGATCCCCGCCAGCATGAGCACGGCGCCGCCGAGGCGGCGCCGTGTCAGCGCTTCCAGGACGTCTCCCGGCATCTACCGGCCGCGCGCGCCCTCCCGTCGGCGCATGAGCAGGCCGCCGGCGAGCAGCAGCAGACCACCCAGCGCGAGCCCCGTGATATCGGTGCCCGTGAACGGCAGCGCCCCCGTGTCCGCCTCGACCGGACCGTCGAACTCGGAGTCGTCGTTGGGGTTGTAGGACGCGGGGTTGTTCGGATTGCCGTCGCTGTGGCAACCCGGATCGCGCGAATCGATGACGCCGTCGCCATCGTTGTCGACGCCGTCCGAGCACTGCGGCCGTCCTCCGGCACCGCTTCCGCCCGGCCCACCTTCGTCGCCCTCGCCGGCGGTCCCGCCGCCGCCGCCTGGCTTCTTGTCGCTCTCGTCGTCGTCGTTGGGGTTGAAGGAATCCGGGTTGTTCGGGTTGCCGTCGGTGTGACAGCCCGGATCGTCGATGTCGATGAGGCCGTCGCCGTCGTTATCGACGCCATCCGAGCACTCCGGTCCACCGTTCTCGGGTCCCTTCGGCGCGACGCTGATCGATTCGGCCGACGCCGTCGCCTCCTTCGCGAGCGAGGTGCCACCCACGTCGAGGACGAACACGTCGAGTGCCTCGCGCACCGCGGACGCGCTGACGACGTCGTCGGCGTGACAGATGACCGGTAGCAGCGGCGGGAGGCCGGTCTTCGTGTCCGGGGTCCCATTCGCGCAACCGGCCGCCGGCAGCGGCACCGCCACGCCGCCGAGCCCGATCACCGTCGACTCATTGACCGTCTCCGGCGCCTGATTGGCACACGACTTCGACGTGCTCGACGCGTTGGCGACCTGCGCGATGGCGCTCGTGCTGGTCGTGACATTCGCCGTCTTGGCGCCACCAGCCGAGGTCTGGCAGCTGGCGTCCTCGTCGATCGTGCCGCCGCTCTCCGCCGCCCCGACGTTGAGGCCCAGGAGCCTGGCACGGGCGACGGCGAAATCGTTCGTCGAGCCGGTGCTCGTCGTCGTGGAGTTCGCCGTCAGAACGCTCAAGCAGATCTGGCCGTTGGACGCCTCGCAGAGCGGATCGAGCACGCCGGCCTGGATCGGCTGCAGCGGTCCGTTCTTCGCCTCGCCCTCGGCCGTGTCGACGCCCGCGAGCTCGTTGCCGAACAGCGCGAGGATCGTGATGTGGCCGTGGAAGTTGCCGCCAGCGCCCTTCTCGCCACGAGCGCGTCCGACGACGATCTCCTCGGGGCCGGCGTCGGAGCCGTCGGGGTTGCCGCCGAGCGGCCGTTCGTTGCTCGGGTTGAGGTCGACGACGGCCACGGAACCCTGACCGTGGGGGTTCGTGCCGTGCAGCGGCGGCTGGACCTGCGGGTCGGTGGCGACGTCGCGCTGCGTCGCGTTGCCGCTGGCGGCCGACTTGGCGCGCAGGGCCGCCTCGGTCTTACGCAGCAACTCCTCCGTCTGGTCGAGGCTCTGCTGCAGCGTGTTGCCGAGCTGCCGCGTCGTCTGGTTCAGCGCGTTGTTGAGCGTGCCGAGCGTGAACGGTTCGGCTTGCAACGCAGATGGCAGCAGGCAGAGCAGTCCGATGGTGGCTACAAGCACGGACGCGCCGCGCTTCGTTCCGCGGGTCATGCGTTTCTCCCCTCCTCATAGCGCCCGTGCCAGACCGCCGCGCTTCGTGCGCTCGGCGCGACGTTACCTGATTTTGCGGTCACCACAACCCTCGCAGCCCGCAAACTGTCGGCCAATCGCGCGAAATCGCGGCTTCAGCTTTCCGTTGCAGCGCCTGAAGCCGTACTCCCTGCCGAGCCGGTTCTGCTCGGCGGTCAGCCGCTCGGCGTCGTCGCTCAGCGCCGCCGCGGTGGGGAGATCGCCGGCGTCGAGCTGAACCAACTAACGGCAGCACCAGCCCTGCACGCGCACGTCGCCGCGGGGGCGCGTACGGCCGGGGTCGAAGTGGGCCGAGATGCCGGAGACCGCGCTGGCGGCTCCGCCGCGGCCGGCTGACAGGAACAGCCACTGGTCCGAGCCGGTCCAGTCGGCGAGGACGATCTGGCGATCGGGGGACCACGTGATCGAGCGGATCTGTCCCTTCGCGCGAAACGCGCTGCGCGGGCGTGGCCGAGGCGTCGTCGCGGAGGCGATCAGCACGTCGTGGCGCCCGTCGGCACGGCGTCGCGCGACGATCGCGATCCGCCCGCCGCGCGGTGACAGGGCGGCGTGGACGAACGC
>JBOGYT010000374.1:0-5313 GCA_050696955.1 Solirubrobacteraceae bacterium
GTGCGCGGCTGCGCGCCGTGCCCGCGTGGACGGCGCCGGCGCTCGCGGTGCTCACCGGCGTCGTGCTCGCCGCCACGGCGCCGGGCTACGTCGATCGCCACCTCGCGACGTTCACGTCGCTCGACGGCTACACCGACCTCATGCACACGCTGCAGGAGCAGCCCGGCTACGGCGACGGCGACCGCGCCGTCTCGATGGCGCCCGCCACCGTGGCGCTCGCCGCCGGCGAGCGCGTGCGCCATCCGGTCCCGTTCGTCTCGCGCGACGAGCCGTGCGCGAAGGTCCGCGCGCGGGCCGACCGCGGCTGGTTCGTCCTCGGCGCCGACAACGTGCTCTTCGACTCCGCCCGCCTGCGCGCGTGCATGCGCGGGCGCACGCCGATCCTCGACGAGGGGCGCTACCGGCTCTACGGGCCACGCTGAGGAAACGAAACCGCATCACGCTTCCGACCCTCATCCCTTCGCCGATGCTGTTCGGTCAGCCGCGGGCTCCGACGAAGCCGCCGCCGTCGCCCCCCAGCGCTTGCGCCGGCGCAGGAACGGCCGCTCGATCACGAAATAGCTCAGCGCGCCCGCCGCGATGCACAAGGGCAGGCCGATCGCGAGCAGCGTCTTGAAGTCCGTCGGATCGCCCGTGATCACGCCCTCGGAGGCCTCCGAGCCGACGCCGCTGAGCGCGACGACGATCGGCCCGTGCCAGACGTACACGCTGTAGGACGCGACGCCCAGCATCGCGAGCGGGCGCCACTGCAGCGCCTGCACGACCCGCCCGCCGCGCAGCGGCAGGACGCAGGCGGCGACGATCAGGAACGCGGCGAGCGCGATCGTGGGCTCCTGCAGATCCAGGTCGTAGGTGAGCAGCAGGTGCAGGGCGAGCCCGCCGGCGATCCAGACGCTCGCGGTGCCGACGACCCGCCGAGCGGCCCAGTCCGGCGGGCGCCGTTCCCACGCCAGGCGCGCAACGGCGATGAGCATCCCGCCGATGAAGGCGTACAGCAGCGTCGGCAGCGCGTACTTGCCGAACGGCCCGTAGATGTTGGGATCGCCCGACCACAGCACCTGCTGGGCGCGCAGCGCGTAGCTCGCAAGGCCGATGCCGAGCATGACGAGCACGGTGCGCCGGATCGAGCGTCCCCCGAGCTTCGCGATCACGAACGCCAGCAGCGGCAGCAGGATGTAGTACTGGACCTCCACGGTGATCGTCCACAGCGGTGCGTTGAGCCGGTTGAGCGTCTCCGGGGAGTAGTTCTGAATGAACAGCGCGAAGCGCCACCAGTCGCCGCGGTCGGCGTCGAAGGGATGGACGACGAGCAGCAGCGTGATCGCCGAGAAGTAGAGCGGCAGGATGCGCAGCATCCGGTTGCGCGCGTAGCGCTTGACGTCGATCCTGCGCCCCTCGCCGAGCTGGTGACGCGCGAACGGCAGGAACAGCAGGTAGCCCGAGAGCGCGAAGAAGACATACAGGCCGAGGCTCGCCGTATTGAGGATGAGCCGGTTCTTGTACGTGTCGCCGATGCCCTTGTAGGCCAGCGCGAGCACGAAGGCATGGCTGACGAGGACGCTCAGCGCCGCGAGCGCGCGCAGCGACTCCAGGCGTGCGTTGCGCTGCTCGCCCGCCTGCTCGACCGCGGTGGCGGGTGATGCCGGCGCGCGTCTGGCGGGCTCGGCGGCCGTACCCCCCGCCTCGCTGACCGTCGCGGCCACGGTCAGCTCGCTCCGGTACCGGTCGTGCCCCAGCCCTTGCGCCGGCGCAGGAACGGCCGCTCGATGAGCCAGTAGCTCGCCAGCCCGACCGCGACGCACAGCGGCAGCCCGACCGCCAGCAGGCCCTTGAAGTCGGTCTTCTCGCCGACGATCCCGACCGCGTCTCCCGGCGCCGCGCCGAAGTGCACGCCGCTGAGCTCCTGCAGGATCGGCCAGTGCCACAGGTAGAGGCTGAACGACGCCACGCCCAGCACGGCGAGCGGGCGGCGCTCGAGGATGTTGACCACGAAGCCCGGCCGCAGCGGCAGCACGCAGCCGCCGACGACGAGGGCGGCGACGAGCGCGACCCACGGCTCCTGGTAGTCGAAGTCATAGGCGATCGCGAGCTGGAGCGCGACGCCGGCGGCGATCCACGCCCCCGACGCGCCGAGCACCGGCCAGCCCGCCCAGCGCGGCGGGCGCCGCTCCCACGCCAGCCGCAGCACGGCCATGAGCATCCCGCCCATGAACGCATACAGGAACGACGGCAGCGCGTACTTGCCGAGCGGCCCGGTGATGTTCGGCTGGGCGGCATTCACGACCTCGCGCGAGCGGATGATCCAGCTCGCGAGCGCGATGCCGGCGAGGATCGCCACCGTGCGCCGGAACGAGCGCCCGCCGAGCTTCGCGATCACCCACGCCATCACCGGCAGCGCGATGTAGAACTGCACCTCGACGACCACCGACCACAGCGGCGCGTTGACGCGGTGGATCGTGTCGGCCGAGAAGTTCTGGGTGAACGTCAGCCAGCGCCACCAGTCGCCGCGATCCGCATCGAGCGGCTGGACGACGAGCAGCACCGCGATGACCGTGTAGTACAGCGGCAGGATGCGCAGCATCCGGTTGCGCGCGTAGCGGCCGACGTCGATCTTGCGCCCCCCGCCGAGCTGGCGGCGCGCGAACGGCAGGTAGAGCAGATAGCCCGACATCGCGAAGAACAGGTACAGCCCGAGGACGCCGCCGCCGAGGATGAGCCGGTTCTTGTAGCCGTCACCCAGGCCCTGGTAGGCGAGCGCGAGCGTCAGCGCGTGCGCGAGGAGCACGGCGAGCCAGCCGATCGCGCGCAGCGACTCCAGCCGCGTCGAGCGCTGCTCGCCCGCCTGCTCGATCGCGCCGCGCGTACCGGACCCTGATTCGGGCACCGCGCGGCTCGGCGCCGCGGGCTCGCTGACCGTCGCTGACATGCCGGGGAACCCTAGTGGGGCCCATGGCGTACGGTTCCCCGTGGGAAGGGAGTGAACGACGCCGTGCAGCTCGTACGCATAGCCGGACCGACGGACGTGATGCGGGGCCTGCGGGACGTCCCCGGGCTCGACATCGAGCGCACGAGCGCGACGCGCCTGGACGACGATCGCTGGCAGGTCTCCGGCTACGCGACCGACGAGGCACTGGCCGAGCTCGAGGCCCGCGGTCTGAGCGTCGAGCTCGTCGTCGAGCCCGAGGCGCTCGAAGCGCAGCGCGATGAGCTCTACGGCCAGATCCAGCAGGCGCCGGACGAGGAGGAGTGATGGCCTACCCCTCGTCGGCCGCCGCGATCGAGTCGCAGCTCGGCACGCTGGCGGCCGCGCACCCGGACCTCTGCGAGCGGGCGTTCGTGCCCAACGCGACGCACGACGGGCGGCGCGTCTCCTATCTGCGCATCGGCGACGGCGGCGGGCGGCCGGTCCTGCTGACGGGCGGCGCGCACGCCCGCGAGTGGGTGCCACCCGACGCGCTGCTGACGATGGTGCAGCGCCTGCTCGAGGCGCACGCCGGCGGGACCGACTTCGCGATCCCCGCCTTCACCGACACCGCCGCCAGCCCCGACGTCGCCTACGCGGCGGCGTCCGTCCCCGCCGCCGACGTGCAGCGGATCGTCGCCGGGCTCGAGCTCCACGTGCTGGCGCTCGTGAACCCCGACGGGCGCGCATTCAGCCAGTCGTCGGCCGCCAACGCGATGTGGCGCAAGAACCGCCGCGCCCCGCCCGCCGGCTCGACCTGCCGCGGCGTCGACATCAACCGCAACTACGACATCGCATGGGACTTCGACCGCTACTACAGCCCGGCCGGGGCCGCCGCCGTGTCCGCGTCGAGGGACCCGTGCGACCCGCAGGTCTACATCGGCCCCGGAGCGTCATCGGAGCCCGAGACCCGCAACGTCATCGGGCTGCTGCGCGAGCGCCGTATCGAGGTCTACGTCGACGTGCACTCCTTCAGCCGCAAGATCCTCTTTCCGTGGGGCATCGACGACAACCAGTCAGACGAGCCCGACCAGAACTTCCGCAACCCGCAGTGGGACCGCCGCCGCGACGGCGGCTTCGGCGGCCCGTACGGCGAGTACATCCCCAACGAGCCCGCGCAGCGCCTGCTCGACGAGCACGCGTCGCTCGGCCGTGCGATGCGCGCCGCGATCATCGACGGGGCCGGCCCCGACGCGCGCGCCCGCTCACGCTCGGCCTACGACGTCGAGCCGTCGCTGGCGCTGTACCCGGCGTCCGGGACCGCGTCGGACTACGCGTTCAGCCTGAACTTCACGACCGAGCTCGAGCGGCCGATCGTCGGCTTCACGCTCGAATGCGGCAGCGACGCCGACGGCGAGGGCGGCTTCCAGCCGTCGGTCGCGATCTATCCGAAGATCGAGCGCGAGGTGCACCTGTCGATGATGGCGCTGCTCGCGCGCGCCGCCTCCTAGAAGGCCCACTACCCTCGCTCAGGCGTGGAGCCGTTCGATGACGTCGCTCATGCGCGCGGTCTCGACGTCGACGTTCGCGTGACTCTGCACCCAGTCGCGCGCGAGCGCTCCGGCATGCCGCCGCTCATCCGCGGGCCGCGCGAGCGCGGCGGTGAGCGCGGCCGCCAGCTCGCCGGCATCGCCCGGCGCTGCCAGGTGCCCCCACGGCTTGCGCACGCATTCCGGCAGGCCCACCTCGCGGCTGGCGACCACGAGCAGCTCCATCGCCATCGCCTCCTTGACGACGACGGGCATCGAGTCGCGGTCGCCGTCACGGGCGACGATGCACGGCATGGCGAGGACGTCGGCGCCCTCGAGCGCGGCGCAGACCTGCGAGGGCGTGCACGCTCCGAGGAGCTCCACGTCGGCTCCCGATCGGCGCGCGCGGCGCAGCAGCTCGCGACGCATCGGACCGTCTCCGATGATCTGCACGCGGACATCCGGGACCTCGGCCGCCGCATCGACCAGCACGTGGAAGCCCTTCTTCTCGACGAGCCGGCCGATCGCGAGCACGGTGCGGCCGCCGGGCTGCGGCTTGAGCCGGCGGAACGCGTCGATGTCGACGCCCATGATCACCTTGTGCACGCGGGCCCTTGGCGCGAGCGTGCGCAGGTGCTCCACGTTGTAGTCGCACCCGGTGAACACCGCCGCGGCGGCCTCGAGCTTCGCTGCAAGGTTCCTCGGCGAAACGAAGATGTCGTACGCGTGCGCGGTCACCGTGAACGGCAGACCGGCCAGCGCCGCGAGGCGCATCGCGTCGAGCGCCGCGCCGGCGGCGAAGTGGGCGTGCAGATGCTGATCGCCGCGGCCGGCGATGCGGCGCGCCTCGGGTGCGAGCGACCGCAGCGGTCGCACCCACTC
>JBOGYT010000375.1:0-3637 GCA_050696955.1 Solirubrobacteraceae bacterium
GGCGCGGACCTCGCGCTCGGCCTGCGCGGCGGGCGCGTCGCGCTGCTCGCGCCGGCGGCTGAGGTCAAGCCCGCGCAGATCGCCGAGCTGTACGCATGAGGGCGACGGTCGCCGCGCTGCTGCGAAAGGAGCTCGCGCTCGAGCTGCGGACGCGGGAGTCGGTCCCGGCGATGGTGCTCTTCACCGTCACGACGTACGTGCTCTTTCACTTCGGCCTGGATCGCAACTCGGTCGAGGGCGACCTCGCCGCCGGGGTCCTGTGGGTGACGCTGCTGTTCGCCGCGATCCTCGGCGTCAACCGCCTGTTCGTCCCCGAGCACGAGCAGGGCGGCTTCGACGGGTTCCTGCTCGCGCCCGTCGACCGCAACGCGCTGCTCGTCGCCAAGGCGGTCGCGCTGTTCGGCTTCCTGTGCGCCGTCGAGCTCGTCGCCGTGCCGGCGTTCGGGCTGCTGCTGCTCGGGCCGTCGCTCGGCCAGGCGTTACCCGAGCTGCTGCTCGTGCTCGTGCTCGCCGACATCGGCATCGCGGCCGTCGGGACGCTCGTGGCGGCGCTCGCGATCCAGACGCGGGCGCGCGATCTCATGGTCCCGCTGCTCGCGCTGCCGCTGCTCGTGCCGGTCGTGCTCGGCGCGTCGCGGGCGAGCGCGCCGCTCCTCGGGCAGGGCGGCGCGGAGGCGCTCCCGGGCGACTGGCTGTCCCTGCTCGCGCTCTATGATCTGCTGTTCGCGCTGATCGCCTACGCAGTCTTCGACTTCCTCCTGGAGGACTGACCATCGTCTACGGAAAAGGGCTGAAGGCCCTCTCCATCGCCACCGTCGCCGTGCTCACGACCGCGTTCGTGCTCGTGCTGACGTATGCGCCGACCGATGCCGATCAGGGCGTCATCCAGAAGATCTTCTATGTCCACGTGCCGATGGCGATCGTCGCGCTCGCCGGCTTCATCGCCGGTGGCGTGATGGCGATCCAGTACCTGCGCACCCGCGACCGGCGCTGGGACATGCGCTCCTACGTGACGATCCACCTGTCGATCGTGCTCGCCGTCGGCGTGCTCATCACCGGCTCGATCTGGGCGCGCGCGTCGTGGGGGCACTGGTGGGTGTGGGACGAGCCGATGCTCGTCGTCTTCCTCATCGTGTTCTTGCTGTACGCGACCTACCAGCCGCTGCGCTTCTCGATCGAGGACCCCGACCGGCAGGCCCGCTACGCGTCGGTCTTCGCGATCGTCGCGGGCGCGTTCGTGCCGCTGTGCTTCGGCGCGGTGCGGATGGCCGAGAACGTCACCCACCCGGAGACCGGGACGATGACGACGAGCGGGCCGGGCAGCGTGACGCTCGTGTTCCTCGTCTCGCTGGCCGGCATGGCGCTGCTGTTCGTGACGCTGTGCAAGTACGAGATGGCCTCCAAGAACGTCACCGCCCAGCTGCGCAGGCTGCGCCGCCGGCTCGAGGGCGCAGACGACCACCTCCCGGGGGCCGGCCGCACCGCCGCGCCACAGCTCTGATGCTTCCGCTCGCGCTCACGGCGGGGGAGAAATACGTCGCGGCGGCCTACATCGTGTTCCTGGTGCTCGTTCTCGTCTACCTTGCGATCATGGCCACGAAGCTCAGCCGCCTCGAGCGCGAGGTCGTCGAGCTGACCGCGATCGCCGAGCGCGACCCCGCGAGCGACGGCGAACGCATCAAGGAGCCGGTCGGTTGAGCGAGCACGAGCTCATCACGCTCGGCATCTCGCACAAGACCGCGCCGGTGCAGCTGCGCGAGCGCCTCGCGCTGACGCAGAGTGCGTTCGAGGGCTTCCTGCACGAGGTCGCGTCGCATCCGGAGGTCCACGAGGCCGTCGTCATCTCGACCTGCAACCGCACGGAGCTGACGCTCGTCGTCGGCGAGGCGGTCGCCGCCGAGAGCGGCGTCCTGGGGATGCTCGCCCAGCGCGCGCACGTGCGCCCGACGCAGCTCGCCGAGCGCATCTACTCGCCGCGCAACTGCGACGCGGCGCGCCAGCTCTTCCGCGTGTGCAGCGGCCTCGAGTCGATGATCGTCGGGGAGGCGGAGATCCAGGGCCAGGTCAAGCGCTGCTACGAGGCGGCGCTCGCCGCCGGCACGACCGGGCCGCTGACGAACCGCCTCTTCACGGCCGCCCTGCAGACGGGCAAGCGCGTGCGCTCGGAGACGGCGATCGGGCTCGGCCGCGCGTCGATCTCGTCGGTCGCGGTCGATCTCGCGCACGACGTGCTCGGCAACGCGCCCCACCCGCACGTCGTCATCATCGGCGCGGGCGACACGAGCGAGCTCACGGCCCGGGCGCTCGCCGATCGCGGCGTGTCGACGATGTTCGTCGCCAACCGGCACGCCGACCGCGCGCGCTCGCTGGCCGAGCGCTTCGGCGGCGGCGTCGTGGCGCTCGACGAGCTGCCGGACGCCCTCGAGCTCGCCGACGTCGTCGTCGCATCGACCGCCTCGCCGCACCCGATCCTCGGCCAGGAGGAGCTCGAGTTCGTCATGCGCAGGCGCAAGCAGCGCCCGCTGCTGCTCGTCGACATCGCCGTCCCGCGCGACATCGATCCCGCCTGCCGCGACGTGCGGGGCGTGACGCTCTACGACATGGACGACCTCCAGGCGGCGGTCGCGCACACGATCTCGGTGCGCGAGGCCGAGGCGCTGCGCGCCGAGACGATCGTCGAGGAGGAGATCTCGCGCTTCGCGGAGTGGCTCGGATCGCTCGCCGTGCAGCCGACGATCCGCGACCTGCGCGACTACGGCGACCGGATCGTCGAGCAGGTCCTGGCGGAGAACGCGGCGCGCTGGGAGAGCGCATCCGAGCGCGACATGGCGCGCGTCGAGGCGGTCGCGCGCTCGGTCATGAGCCGCCTGCTCCACGAGCCCACGCTGCGGTTGCGCACGCTCGGCGAGGGCCGCAGCCACGGCCGCCTGCAGATCATGCGCGAGCTGTTCGGGCTCGAGGGCGCTCCGGACGCCGAGCCCGCGGATCCGGCCGAAGCGGACCGCGGCAACGTGCGCAAGCTCCCGCGGCGCGCCTCGGGCTCTTAGCCCGGCGGCGATTCCTCATGCGGATCGGCACGCGTGCGAGTGCTCTGGCGCTCGCGCAGGCGGGCATGGTGGCCGAGCTGCTCGGCCCCGAGGCGAAGCTCGTGCGGGTGACGACGAGCGGCGACCGGGACCGAGCCGGAAACGACAAGGAGCGCTGGGTCAAGGAGCTCGAGCAGGCGCTGCTCGACGGCGAGATCGACCTCGCCGTGCACAGCGCGAAGGACGTGCCGAGCGAGCTTCCGGACGGGCTCGAGCTCGTCGGTGCGCCGCGGCGCGCGGACCCCTACGACGCGCTCGTCGGCGCGGGCTCGATCGACGCGCTCGGCGCGGGCGCGCGCATCGGCACGTCGAGCCTGCGCCGCGCCGCGCAGCTGCGCGCGCTGCGCGAGGATCTCGATGTCGTCGCGATCCACGGCAACGTCGACACCCGCCTGCGCCGGCTCGACGAGGGCGAGCTCGACGCGCTCGTGCTCGCCGCCGCCGGGCTCGTCCGCCTCGGCCGCGCCGACGCGATCGGCGCGGTGCTCGGCGAGCTCGTCCCGGCGCCGGGGCAGGGGACGCTGGTGCTCGAAGGGCGCGCGGATGACGAG
>JBOGYT010000376.1:0-4728 GCA_050696955.1 Solirubrobacteraceae bacterium
CCCTGCGAGCGCGGGAGACCGCCACGCGAGCCGCCGCCGCGACCCGAGCCGGAGCCGGAGCCGGACTGCGAGCCCGAGCCCGGTCGCGTCGCCGTCGGCAGCCCGCTCAGCGAGAACTCGCGGTGCAGCCCGAGGTCGCCGGCGATCTTGCTCATGTCGCGCGCCTGGTCGCTGAGCACGAACGTGACGCTGATGCCCGAGCGCCCCGCGCGGCCGGTGCGGCCGGTGCGGTGGACGTAGCCGTCGCGGTCCTCGGGCGCGTCGTAGTTGATGACGTGCGTGACGTCGCGGACGTCGATCCCGCGCGCCGCGACGTCCGTCGCGACCAGCGTGTCGATCTCGCCGCGCTCGAAGCGCGCCAGCGCCTTCTCGCGCTGGGACTGCGACTTGTTGCCGTGCATCGCCACCGCCGTGACGTTGTGCGACCGCAGGCGCGTGACGAGCCGGTCGGCGCCGCGCTTCGTGCGCACGAAGACGATCGTCAGCCCGCGGTCCTCGTGGCTCAGCTCGCGCACGAGCGTCGCGACCTTGGCCTCGTGCTGCACGCGCAGGAAGCGGTGCTCGGTCTCGGGCAGCGACTCGTCGACGGGCGGCACGTACTCGTGGCGGAGCGCGTCGCGCGTGTAGGCGCCGGCGAGCTTGCCCGCCTCGCCCTCGAGCGTGGCGGAGAAGAACAGCGTCTGGCGATCGCGCGGGATCTGCCGGACGATCCGGTCGACCGGCGGGCGGAAGCCCATGTCGAGCATGCGGTCGGCCTCGTCGAGGACGAGGATCTTGATGTGCTCGAGCGTGACGGCGCGGCGCTGGAGGATGTCCTCCAGGCGTCCGGGCGTCGCGACGAGGATGTGGGCGCGGCGAGCGAGCTTGATCTGGCGCTCGATGCCGGCGCCGCCGTAGACCGCGGCGACCGACAGCGCGCGGGCGTGCGCGATGTCGCGCATGTCGTCGACGATCTGCAGCGCGAGCTCGCGCGTCGGCGCGAGGATCAGCGCACCGGGGCGACGGTCGGTCGCCGCGAGGCGCTCGACGATCGGCACCGCGAACGCGAGCGTCTTGCCCGATCCGGTGGGCGACTTGGCGAGCACGTCGCGGCCGTCGAGCACGTCGGGAACGACGAGCGACTGGATCGCGAACGGGGTTGTGATGTCGTGCGCTCTGAGCGCATCGACGACCACCTCTGACACGCCGAGGTCGGCGAAGGACTGCGAAGACATGTGGAGTTGCTCCTAGCGGGCGACCGCATTCCTTGCGGCCACCAGACGTTCGGGAGATTCGACTGACCCGAACCGCGTGAGCGCACCCGAAGACAAGAACCTCGTGGGCGACGGCGCCGCCCAGTGCCGATGAGGCTAGCAGCGTCGGCCGGTATCAACGGACGCCCGGCGCGCTCTGCAGCAGAAGATGCGGGCCGCCCGACCAGCGATGATGAGGCCGGTGCACGGTTCGTTGCCGCCACTTTCCTCACGGTTGGGCGACGTGCGCTCGTCACCGGTGCGCGACATCCTCGAGCTCACCCAGCGCGGGGAGGTCATCTCGTTCGCGGGCGGTCTGCCGGCGCCCGAGCTCTTCCCCGCCGAGCTGCTCGCGGGCGCGTTCGCGGCTGCGCTGCAGCCGACGACGGCGGCTCGCACCCTCCAGTACTCGGCGACCGAGGGCGAGCCCGAGCTGCGCGCCCTGCTCGCCGAGCGCTTCGCGCTGCGGGGACTGCAGACCCACGCCGACGAGATCCTCGTCACGACCGGCTCGCAGCAGGCGCTCGGCCTCGTCGCCGCCGTGCTGCTGGACCCCGGCGACACCGTGCTCGTCGAGCGCCCGTCGTATCTCGCGGCGCTGCAGACGTTCGGCTTCGCGGGCGCCCGGATGGTGCCGGTGCCGTGCGACCAGGACGGCATCGACCCCGACGCGCTGCCCGAGCTCATCGCCGACCACGCGCCGAAGTTCCTCTACGTCATCCCGACCTTCCAGAACCCGACCGGCCGCACGGTGCCCGCCGTGCGCCGCGCGCGCGTGGCGCAGATCGCACAGCGCCACGGCCTGTGGCTCGTCGAGGACGACCCGTACGGCGAGCTGCGCTACGACGGCGAGCCGCTCGCGCCGATCGGCTCCTTCCCCGGCGCCGGCGACAGGACCGTCACGATCTCGTCGCTCTCGAAGGTCCTCGCCCCCGGGCTGCGGCTCGGCTGGCTGCGCGCGCCCGGCGCGCTGCTGCGACCGCTCGCGATCGCCAAGCAGGCCGCCGACCTGCACACGTCGACCGTCGACCAGCGCGCCGCGGTCGCGGCGCTCGGCGCCGCCGACCTCGACGAGCACATCGCGTTCATGTGCGGGCAGTACAGCCGCCGGCGCGACGCGCTGCTCGCCGGGCTGGACCGCGCGCTCCCCGACGGCTCGATCTTCAGCCGGCCCGACGGCGGCATGTTCGTGTGGGCGCGGCTTCCGGCCGGCTGGGACGCGAGCGAACTGCTGCGCGAGGCGCTGCGCCACAACGTCGCCTTCGTGCCCGGCGCGCCGTTCTTCGCGACCGCGCCCGACCCGCGCACGCTGCGCCTGTCGTTCACGACCCACCCCCCGGATGCGATCGCCATCGGGCTGGAGCGGCTGCGGCGAGCGGTCGAGGCATGACCGAGCCGCGCGAGGTCCCGATCCGCGGAGACACGATCCGGCTCGGCCAGCTGCTCAAGCTCGCGGGGCTGGCCGACTCCGGCACCGAGGCGCGGGCGCTCGTGCGGGACGGCGCGGTCCGCGTCAACGGCGAGGTCGAGACGCGCCGCGGGCGCCAGCTCACGCGCGGCGACGTGGTCTGCGCCAGCGGAGAAGACGTGCGCGTGGCGTAGCCTGCGAAAGGGCCGCCATGTCGCGCAACCTCGTCGAGATCATCCGCCGCCATCACGCGCAGGGCGCGCCGACCGCGCTCGGGGTGCTCAAGGACGCGCTGGAGCATCGTGGCGAGATCACCGACGACGATCGCCGCGTCGCGGCCGAGCGGTCCGGCATGCCCGAGGCCGCGGTCTACGGGGTCTCGACGTTCTACGACGACCTGCTTCAGCCGCGCGGACGCCGCCACGTGCGCGTCTGCACCGGCACCGCCTGCTTCGCCGCCACCGCGGACGCCCACATCGCGCAGCTCAGCGACGGTCTCGGAGTCGCGCTCGGCGAGCGCAGCGCCGACGGGGCGGTGTCGCTCGCCGAGACGGTGTGCCTCGGGTTCTGCCACAGCTCGCCGGCGGTCCGCGACGGTGAGACGGTCGACGCCGGGCCGGGGGTCGTCGAGCGCGTTCTGGCCGGCACGGCGCTCGAGGCGGGCGAGCCGGTGGCGCACAGCGTCCTCGAGCAGCCCGCGCTGCTCGCCCCGGCCCACGACTGGATCGGGCTGCGCCGCGCCGTCTGCGGACGCGACCCGCGGGCGCTGCTCGAGCGGGTCAAGGCGGCCGAGGTCCGCGGCCGCGGCGGCGCCGGGTTCCCCGCGGGCGCCAAGTGGGAGTTCGCGCGCGACGCGCCGGGCGAGCGCAAGTTCATCGTCGCCAACGGCGACGAGGGCGACCCCGGCTCCTACATCGACAAGGTCCTCATGGAGGAGCACCCGGCGCTCCTGCTCGAGGGCATGGCGCTCGCCGCCTACGCAGTCGGCGCCGACCACGGCTTCGTGCTGACGCGCTCGGAGTACCCGCGCTCCAAGCCCGAGCTCGAGATCGCCGCCGCGACGGCGCGCGCCGCCGGCATCCTCGGGCCGGCGGTTCTGGGCAGCGACTTCGCGTTTGACGTGACGATCCTCGAAGGCGCCGGCTCCTACGTCGTCGGCGAGGAGACCGCGCTGCTGGCCTGCATCCAGGGGCTGCGCGGCACGGTCTCGGCGCGCCCGCCGTTCCCCGCCCAGCGCGGGCTGCACGGCATGCCGACGGTCGTCAACAACGTCGAGACGCTGTGCAACATCCCGCTCGTCGCGCTCGACGGCGCCGAGGCCTACCACGCGCTGAGCCCCGACAGCCCGACGTCCGGGACGAAGCTCGTCTGCTTCAACGAGCGCTTCCGGCGACCCGGCGTGTACGAGGTCCGCTTCGGCACACCGCTGCGCGAGCTGTGCCTCGAGCTCGCGGGCGGGCTCATCGACGGCCACGAGATCAAGGCGCTGCAGAGCGGCGGGCCGCTCGGCGGGATCCTGCCCGGCTGGAAGCTCGACACGCCGTTTGACTTCGACACGCTTGCCGCCGAGGGCTGCATGCTCGGCCACGGCGGCATCGTCGCCTTCGACGAGACGACGGACATGCGCGCGCTCGCCACGCACCTGCTGCATTTCGGCGCCGCCGAGAGCTGCGGCAAGTGCTTCCCGTGCCGGATCGGGCTGCGCCGCGCGCACGAGATGTTCGCGGGCGGCGCGCCCGTCGATCGCGACAGGCTCGAGGCGCTGCTCGAGACGCTCGAGCTCGGCAGCCTGTGCGCGCACGGCGGCGCGATGCCCGCGCCGATCCGCAGCCTGCTGGCACACTTTCCCGAGGAGCTGGGGCTCGCATGACGATCCGCATCGAGATCGACGGCACCGCGACCGAGGTCGCGCCCGGCACGACCGTGCTCGAGGCCGTGCGCGCGCTCGACGGCTACGTCCCGGTGCTGTGCTTCGACGACCGCCAGGACCCGTTCGGAGCGTGCCGGGTGTGCATGGTCGGCGTCGCGGGCGCGCCCGGCCCGGTCGCCGCGTGCACGGCGCGGTGCCGTGACGGCATGGTCGTCGAC
>JBOGYT010000377.1:0-5877 GCA_050696955.1 Solirubrobacteraceae bacterium
CCCGAGGGGATCCGTGACCGCGCCCGCGCGGCGCTCGCCGAGCTCGGCCACCCGCCCGACGTGCGCGCCGAGCGCCTGTCCCCCGACGAATTCCGCGCCCTGCACGGCGCGCTGAGCCGATGACCGCCTTCGCCACCGAAGCGCCGGCGAAGATCAACCTGTCGCTGTACGTCGGCCCGACGATCGCCGACGGGCGCCACGAGCTCGTGACCGTCATGGACTCGCTGTCGCTCGTCGACGACGTCCGCCTGACCGTCGGCCCGGCCGGCCTCGATGCCGACGAGGTGCGGTGCCCGGGCGTCGACGGCGTCAACCTCGCCGCCGCCGCGATCGACGCGTTCCGGTCGCGCGCGGGCTGGGACGGCCCGCCCGTGCTCGTCGAGATCACGAAGCGCATACCGGTGGCGGGCGGGATGGCCGGGGGGTCGGCCGACGCTGCGGCAGTGCTGCGGCTGCTCGCCGCTGCGGCCGACGTCCACGATCGGCGGATGCTGGAGGACATCGCCGGTGAGCTCGGTTCGGACGTCCCGAGTCAGGTTCGCGGCGGGCTTGCGCTCGCGACAGGCGTCGGTGCCCGGCTGCGGCCGCTGCCGCGGTTGGAGCTCTATTCGGTGCTCGTGCTTCCCATCGACGCCCAGCTGTCGGCGGCCGGGGTCTATGCCGAGGCCGATCGGCTCGGGATACCCCGCAACGCGCTTGAGCTCGCGCGCGCGCTGACGCGCACACAGGCGGCGCTGTCGTCCGAGACGCTGCTCGAGAAGCTCCACAACGACCTCGAGCCCGCCGCCCGGTCGCTCTGCCCGGCGATCGACGAGGCGCTCGATGCGGCACTGCGGGTCGGCAGCGACCACGCGATGGTCGCCGGCTCCGGACCCACCGTCATCGGCGTCTTCTACGGCGATCTGCACGCAGATCGCGCCTCGGCCGCGCATGCTGCCCTCGCGACGGAGGGCCGCTCACCGGCCGCGATCCTCGCGCAGCCGGTCGAGCCGATGGGCTAGCGGCACCGACTTCGTCGGCCAACTGCGTCACAATCTCAGGCGATGAGCAACGCCGGACTCACGTACCTCGTCGCCATCACGTGTGGCGTCTTCGCGTTCGCTGCCTTTATCTGGTTCATCGCCGTGCCGGCCTGGAACGCCTACAGCAAGACCTGGGAGCGCATCGCCGCGAGCTTCCTGTCGCTGTACGTCCTCGTGGCCCTGCTCCTGGTCGGTGGCATCGGCGGCGCGGCGATCGCGTATTACTGGGATCGGATCGCCGCGTAACCGTGGCCATGACCAGCCCCGTCGAACGGACCCTGGGGCTGGATCTCGCCGCCCTCGACGCGATCACCGAGGCGGTCGAGTCTGGCGCCGGCCTTCCCGATGTCGTCCGCGCGGCGGCGAAGGCGCTCGAGGCGAGTCTCGTGCTGCTCGACCGCTCCGGTTCGGTTCTCGCGGTCGCCGCCCGCTCGCCCGCCGACGAGCGCTCGCTGCTCGCGGGCGCCGCCGGCGTGGACGTCATCGAGCTGCGCGTCGCCGACGCGCCCGTCGGCCAGTTGCGCATGCGCGCCCGGGCGCAGCCCGGCCCAGCGCTCGTGCGGCTCGTGACGACGCTCGTCGCGTCGGAGGTCGAGCGCGTCCGCGCCCCGGCGCGCGCGTCGCAGGAGGCGAGCAGCGCGTTCCTGCACGCCGTCCTCGCGCGCGAGCTCGACGACGGCGAGGAGCTCGTGGCGCGCGCCGCCGAGCTCGGCGTCGACGTCCAGGAGGGCGGCAGCATGCTCGTCGCGCGCGCCTACAGCCACAAGCCGACCGAGGAGGGCTGGCGCCCGCGCGTGCTTGCGATCGCCGAGCGCGGCGCCCGGGCGGTCGTGCCGACGGCGATCGCCGCGCCGTCGCGCCGCGAGTCCACCGCCGCCGAGATCGTGCTGCTCATCCCGAGCGGGGAGGACGCGATCGCCAAGCGCGCGGCGGACGGCGTGCTGCGCGAGCTGCAGGCGGCGCTGCCGGGTCACACCTTCGCCCTCGGCCGCAGCCGCGTGGCGAACGACCCGCTCGAGCTGCACCGGGCGGGCAACGAGGCGCTGCTCGCCGTCAACGTCGCCGAGGGCGATGAGGATCGTCCGCTGCTGGCCTTCGAGCAGACCGGCGCGTACCGGCTGCTGCTGTCGGCGATGAGCGAGGACCCCGCGGAGCTGCAGCGCTTCTACGCCGAGACCGTCGAGCCGCTCGTGGCCTACGACGACCAGTACGAGACCGAGCTCGTCCGCACCGTCGAGGCGTTCCTCGACAACGACGGCAACGTCGCCGGCACCGCGCAGAAGCTCTTCACCCACCGCCACACGATCCGCTACCGGCTCGAGCGCGTGCGCGAGCTGTCGGGGCTCGACGTCGGCTCGACGGATGGGCGCGAGAAGCTGTCGCTCGGGTTGAAGGCGATGCGGGTGCTCGGCGTGGCGGCGCCGACGGGGCCGGCCACCGAGCCGGGCACAAGCGCGGGCCGCGTACCTTCCCGCTGAGCAGCGGTGCCAGGGAATACGATCCCGCGCCATGCGCGTAGGGATCCTCACCGGCTCGGGCACCTACGCGCTGCCGGACATCGAGGCCGACGGCGAGCCCGAGCTCGTCGAGACGCGCTACGGCTCGGCGCCCGTCACGAGCGGCCGGTTCGCCGGCGTCGACGTGCTGCACGTCTCGCGCCACCGGCCGGCGCACGAGCTGCTCTCCAGCCAGGTCACGCACCAGGCGAACATCGCGGCGCTCAAGGAGCGCGGCGCCGACGCGATCCTGTCGGTCACGGTCTGCGGCGCGCTCGACCCGTCGCTGTCGCTCGGCACGCTCGTCGTCTTCGACGACCTGCACTTCCTCGCCAACCGCCTGCCGGACGGCTCGATCTGCACGCTGTTCACCGAGCCCGGCGAGAAGGGCCGCGGCCACTGGATCTACGAGCGTCCGTTCTCCGAGCCACTGCGCCAGGCGCTCCTGGAAGGCGCGCGCGAGTGCGGCTTGCACGTCCGCGACGGCGGCTGCTACGGCCACGTCGACGGCCCGCGGTTCAACACGAAGACCGAGATCCGGGCGCTCCAGATCGCCGGCGTCACCGTCGTCAGCCAGACGGCCGGCCCCGAGACCGTCCTCGCCGGCGAGGCCGAGATCCCGTACGCGCTGATCGGCTACGCGACCGACTACGCCAACGGCGTCGCGACCGAGTCCACGCCGGTCGAGGAGCTCATCCGGCTCATCGGCGCCAGCGGCGCGACGTTCGCCAAGACGCTCGCGGCCGCCGTGCCGAAGATCGACCCCGACGCGCTCGAGCCGGTGGGGACGTTCTTCCGCTTCGACTGAGGCGCCGGGCACTGAGGAGCCAGGGATCGAACCCGGTCTTCATGGACCAAAACCATGCGTGCTACCGATTACACCACTCCTCAATACATTGAGCCCGAGGCCCGATCGAAGACTAGCCCTAGGATGCGGGCATGCCAGGCCTCACCGCCGTGATCCTCGCCGCCGGGCAGGGCACGCGCATGCGCTCGCGCATCCCGAAGATGCTCCACGACCTCTGCGGGCGGCCGCTCGTGGGCTGGCCGATCGCCGCTGCTCAGGATGCCGGCGCGGACAAGGTCGTCGTCGTCGACTCGCCCGCCAACACGCTCGAAGGACATCTCCCCGAGGGCGTCGTGACCGTCGTTCAGCCCGAGGCCGACGGCACCGGCGGGGCGGTACGGGCGGCGGTAAGCGAGATCGACCCGGCGGCGACCGTCGTCGTCCTGCCCGGCGACGGGCCACTCGTCACCGCCGAGGCGATCGGCGCCCTCGTCGACGCGCACACCTCGAACGCCGCCGCCGCCACGATGGCCACCGCCGTCTTCGCCGACCCGTCCGGCTACGGCCGCGTCATCCGCGACGCCGACGGCACCGTCGAGCGCGTCGTCGAGACGAAGGTCGACGGCGACGCGACCCCCGAGCAGCTCGCGATCGACGAGGTGAACACGTCGATCTTCGTCTTCGACGGCGCCGCGCTGCTCGAGGGGCTCGACGCCATCGAGCCCGACAACGCTCAGCAAGAGCTCTACCTGCCCGATGTCCTGCCCGTCCTGCGCGCCGCCGGCCACACCGTCGCCGCCCACGACATCGGCGATGCCGCGATCGCCCTCGGCGTCAACGACCGCGTCCAGCTCGCCGAGGCCCGCGCCATCGCGCAGGCGCGCATCCACGCCGACCACGGCCGCGCCGGCGTGACGATCGTCGATCCCGGCTCGACGGTCATCGAGGTCGGCGTCACCCTCGGCGAGGACACGGTCGTCGAGCCGAGCTCGTTCCTGCGCGGCGCGACGACGGTCGGCGAGGGCTCGCGCATCGGCCCGCTCACGACCCTCATCGACGCCCGGATCGGCGACGGCGTGACCGTCCTGCACTCGTATCTGACGAGCTGCGAGGTCCGCGACGGAGCGACGATCGGGCCGTTCGCCTACCTGCGGCCGGGAGCGCTCCTCCGAGAGCGCTCGAAGGCCGGCACGTTCGTCGAGATCAAGAACTCCGACATCGGCCAGGGCAGCAAGGTGCCGCACCTGTCCTACATCGGCGACGCCGACATCGGCGAGGACGTCAATCTCGGCGCCGCGACGATCACCGCCAACTACGACGGCCAGAACAAGCACCGCACGACGAT
Organism: Solirubrobacteraceae bacterium; assembly: GCA_050696955.1. Taxonomy (GTDB): domain Bacteria; phylum Actinomycetota; class Thermoleophilia; order Solirubrobacterales; family Solirubrobacteraceae; genus CADCVQ01. Next base: position 4,651 of record JBOGYT010000377.1, read on the forward strand.
CGGTGACCGCGTCCGCACCGGCGTGGACACCACGCTCATAGCTCCGGTGACCCTCAACGACGACGCCTACACGGGCGCAAACTCCGCGATTACGAAGGACGTGCCGCCCGGCGCGCTCGGGATCGCGCGCGAAAGGCAGGTCAATCACGAGGGCTACGCAGACCGCAAGCGCCGCAAGCCGGACTAGAATCTCTCAAGCGATGAGCGCGATCCAGACGCAGCCGCTGCCTTCGACGCGCCTCGAGCTCGGCTACGACAAGAACCTCATGCTGTTCACCGGGCGGGCGAACCCGGAGCTCGCAATGAAGATCGCCGACAAGCTCGGCGTCGCCCCGGGCCCGATCACGCTGAAGACGTTTTCCAACGGAGAGGTCTATTGCCGCTACGACGAATCGATCCGCGGCGCCGACGTCTTCCTCGTCCAGCCGACGTGCGCCAACGCGGCGATGGGCATCACGCCCAACGACGCGTTCATGGAGCTGCTGCTCATGATCGACGCCGCCGTCGGCGCGAGCGCTCACCGCGTCATCGCGGTCACGCCGTGGTTCGGCTACAGCCGCCAGGACAAGAAGTCCGCCCCCCGCGAGCCGATCTCCGCGCGTCTCGCCGCTCGCACGCTCGAGCACGCCGGCGCCGATCGCGTCCTGACGATGGACCTCCACGCCGGTCAGATCCAGGGCTTCTTCTCCAAGCCGGTCGACCACATGACCGCGCTGTTCATCCTCACGCAGCACTTCCGCGACCTCGGCCTCGAGGATCTCGTCGTCGTCGCGCCCGACGCCGGCCGCGTGAAGCTCAACAAGAAATTCGCCAACAAGCTCGGCGCCGAGCTCGCGATCCTCGACAAGGAGCGCCCGGCGCACCAGGTCGCCGAGATCGGCTACGTCATCGGTGACGTGAAGGGCAAGACCGCGGTCATCGTCGACGACATGATCGACACCGCCGGGACGCTCAAGGTCGCCGGCCAGACCGTGCTCGACGCCGGCGCCAAGGCCGTCTACGCCGCCGCGACGCACCCGGTCCTGAGCGGCAACGCCTACGAGAACCTCGCCGCCGGCGCGTTCGAGCAGATCGTCGTCACCGACACGATCCCGCTGCGCCCCGGCGCGCCCGACAACGTCACCGTGCTGTCCTGCGCCGACCTGCTGACCGACTCGATCCGCCGCATCTTCACGGACGACTCGGTGAGCGAGGTCTTCGGCGGCGAGAACCAGCTCTTCTAGGCGC
>JBOGYT010000378.1:0-16558 GCA_050696955.1 Solirubrobacteraceae bacterium
GCGCAGGCCAGCGACGAGCGGATCCGCAGAGCCCGGTCCGCCCCCCACCCCAGCCACCCCGCCGTGCTGCGGCGCGCCCGCCGCGGCGCGGACGTCGCTGCGCGCGACCGTCTCGGCGACGGCCGCCTCGGTCGAGGACGGTCGAGTCGGCATCGGTCCAGTATGCCCAGCGGGGCGGGCGCGTCGTCACGGTGGAGGTCCTGGCGGGCGCGGCCCGGCGAGCCGCGCCCGGTCCGGGCGTCAGGCGGTCGCCGTCGCCGGTACCTCGATGCGCCGCGGCAGCAGTGTCTCGCGCGCGATGACGAGGCGCTGGATCTGCGACGTGCCCTCGTAGAGCTGCATGATCTTCGCGTCGCGCATGAGCTTCTCGACGGGGTAGTCCTTGATGAAGCCGTAGCCGCCGTAGATCTGCACGGCGTCGGTCGCGACTTCCATCGCCGAATCGGCCGCGAAGCGCTTCGCGTGCGAGGACTCGAGCGTGTTGCGGCGGCCCTGGTCGAGCAGGACGGCGCTGTTCCACGTCGCCAACCGGGAGAGGTGAACCTTCGTCGCCATGTCGGCGATCATGAACTGGATCGCCTGGTGCATCGCGATCGGGACGCCGAACTGGACACGCTCCTTGGAGTACGCGGTCGCGTGCTCGAACGCGGCGCGCGCGATGCCGGTCGCCATCGCGGCGACGCCGGGCCGCGTGCGGTCGAGGACCATCATCGCGAGCTTGAAGCCACGGTTCTCCTCGCCGAGCAGGTAGCGCGCGTCGACGACGGTGTCGTTGAAGGTGATCGTCGCGGTGTTCGACGCCCGCTGACCCATCTTGTCTTCCTTCTTGTCGACGAAGACGGTGTCGTCGCGGCGCACGAGGAAGGCGGAGATGCCGCGGTGGCCGGCCTCGGGGTCGGTCTTGGCGTAGACGACGTACCAGTCGGCGTACGAGCCGTTCGTGATGAAGCACTTCGAGCCGTTGAGGACGTAGCTCGAGCCCTTGCGGACCGCGCGCGTGCGCATGCCCGACACGTCTGAGCCGGCGTCGGGCTCGGTGAGGCAGAACGAGGCGAGCTTCGGCGACGCGATGAGGTCCTCGGCGAACTCGCGCTTGACCTCCTCGCTGCCGGCGAGCATGACCGGTGCCGAGGCGAGGCCGTTGGCCCCGAGCGTCGTCTGCACGCCCGAGCAGCCCCACGACAGCTCCTCCTCAATGAGGCAGCCCTCGAAGTAGTTCAGTCCCGGGCCGCCGTACTCCTCCGGGATGTGCGTGTTCATCAGGCCGACCTCGTGGGCCTTGTCGATGATCGCCTGGGGCCAGGCGCCGTCGCGATCGAGCTCGGCGGCGACGGGGCGGATCTCCTTCTCGGCGAAGTCGTGCGCCAGCTCGCGAAGGCTCTTCTGCTCGTCGTTGAGGGTGAAATCGACCATTGCGGGCTCCTGGAGGCGGTGTCGTGGGCGGCGTCGAAGATGTCCGATTGACTCGTCAGTCAACGTCTATACCCCGGAGAGTACCGAAGGTCACGCCTCGGTACGAGAGACGTCCGCCGGGCCGCCCCGCGTCAGGCCGACTACTCGACGGGATCGCCCGGCTCGCGCGTCGAGACCAGAGTCGCGTCGTCTCTCGGCGCGATGCGATACGCGATGTCCGATCGGCGAATCTCATCGAGCTCCTGCTGCGACACCGAACGCCAATCACTCCAACGGATGACCGGCGGGAGATCGACGCTTGGCATCGCGGCGCCAAGCAGCGCAAGCTCGTCCCGAATGCACTCGCGAGAAGCCCCGAACCCGGCGAGAGCGGCAACCACGCCCGAGTCGGACCTCCCCCATAGGACGGCGAGGAGCAGGTCCTCGGGACGTGTCTCGGCGTGACCCAGGCCCACGGCAATCCCGTCGGCACGAGCGAGCAGCTCCATGGCACAGGCGCTCACTACCCGGCCCCGCCCCAGCGGCGGGGCCTCCACGCCTTCGGCCTCGAACTGCGATCGTAGCCGGGCCGCCACGACGTCTGCGAGGTCGTCGTACGCGAGTCCGCACGCTCTCAGCGCCCGTGTCGCCTTGCCGTCGGCATCGGGATGAAGCATCGCCAGCACGTAGTGCTCGGCCTCCACGGACGGGTGCGACAGTCGCCCGGCGGCCTCATTAGCAAGACGATTGAGCGATCTCATCGGCATGACGATAGTGAGCGGCCCCGGTTGTCGGTCCACCGCGTGCGAGAGTTGATGGGTAGACGCGCACGCCAACATCCAGACGCGCCCGACGGGATACGAGCAGCATGGCGTCCGCTGACGCGCGCCAGACACGAGGCGGCCATGTTCACCGACCACGGGCCCCGGTGCGATCATCCACACATGGAGGGTGCGCTGCTCATCGTCGTCGTCGTCGTGACACTCGCGTGCAGCCTGATCGCGATCTTCACGTTGGCCGGGAGCGGCAAGACCTACAGGCAGATCGGCAGTGGCGGCTTATCCACCCCGGATCCCGAGGACGCCGGGCCCGACGAGCGCGATGAGGAGATCCGCCAGATGTTCGAGGCCCGCAACGCTCGTCGCGAACGCCGCGGCGAGGCGCCGCTCGACATCGACGCCGAGCTCGCCGCGCTCAGCGGACAGACCGTCGACGAGGGCCTGCGCGACGAGGTCCGCCAGCTCGTCCTCGCCCGCAACCGGCGCCGCGAACGCAAGGGCCAGCCGCCGCTGGACGTCGAGGCCGAGGTCGATCGGCAGCTCCGCGAGCTGACCTGATAGAGATAGCCAATGGCCACTCCCCGCCAGTTCGACCTCGACGACATCATCAACCGCCCGGGTACGTACTTCAACCCGCAGACCGAGGTGATCGTCGTCGTCGACGACTCCCCCGACGTCGACACCGAGATCTTCAACCTCGAGGACTTCGAGGGCGCCGACTGGGTGCTCATCTCCGACGAGCTGCCGATCGACGAGAACAGCCGCGACGAGCTGATGCAGGCCTTCCAGGTCCGTCACGGCACCGGGCTCACCGGCAGCCTCGACGCCGGCGACGACATCGTCGACGAGGCCGAGAACCTGCCGCCCGAGGCGGACGAGCTCGACGACGAGGAGTAGCCGCGCGCGGCGCGGCCACTCGGCCGCGGGCCCCCGACCGCCACGTGGGTACCTGAACAACTGACCGGCGATCGCAGGTGCCGTCCGACGTGGCCACTTATCCAGCTATGTCATGAACAAGTGGCCACCCATCCCGCCCGACCGGGCGAGAGGCCACGTGTTCATGTGCCCACGGCGATCGAGCGCGTCGAGCGCGGCAGCGGGCTGCCCACGCTGTCGTCTCAGGCGCGCGTGGGCGCCGACTCGTCGGCCTCCGCGCGCCGCCGCGCCGCCCCCTCGGGATCGCGCTTGTCGGCGATGAGCGACGCGGCGATCCCGATCGCGAAGGCCGCCGCGACGATGATGAGGTTGAGCACCGGCCCGATCTTCACCCAGTCCTCGACGAGGATCTTCACGCCGATGAGGCCGAGCACGACGGCGATCGTCTCGTCGAGATAGCGGAAGCGCCTGATGAGCCCCTCGACGAGCACGAAGAGCGCGCGCAGTCCGAGCAGCGCGAACACGTTGCCCGCCCAGATGATCAGCGGGTCGCGCGTGATCGCGAAGGCGGCCGGGATCGAGTCGACGGCGAAGGCGATGTCGGCCGCTACGATCGCCGCCAGGCACAGGAAGATCGGAGTGACGTGGCGGCGGCCGTCCTCGCGCACGAACCAGTGGCCGTTGCGAAAGCCGCTCGTGACCGGGAAGACCTTGCGCACCCCGCGCACGATGAGGTTCTTGTCCGGGTCGACGTTCTCGCTGACGCCCGCCCAGATCCGGTAGGCGAGCACGAGCAGCAGCACGCCGAGCACGTAGAGCACGAAGTGGAACTGCTCGATGAGCGCCGTGCCGCCGAGGATCGCCAGCCCGCGCAGCACGAGCGCGGCGATGATCCCCCAGAACAGCAGCCGCGGCCGGTGCTCGTGCGGCACGCCGAAGTACGCGAACAGCAGGATGAAGACGAACAGGTTGTCGAGCGACAGCGAGCGCTCGATGAGGTACACGGTGACGTAGTTGATCCCGTCCTCGGTGCCGTTCAGGGCGAGCACGACGAACGTCACGGACAGCCCGAGCACGAACCATCCGAGCGACCAGGCAACGCTCTCGCGGAACGTCGCCTCGCGCCCGGGCGCGAAGAACTTCAGGTCGATGACCAGCAGCACGATCAGGAGGACGACGAGACCGCCGAATTCGAAGAGCTCCAACGGGGTCCCTACGCGTAGAAGAAGACGACGCCGAGCACGGCGTAGACGGCGAGCAGCTGGAGCCCCTCGTACCAGTTCGACTCGCCGTCGTGGGTGACGTGGTTGGCGATGAGGATCGCGAGGAACACAGCTCCGAGCTCGTACCCGTTGAAGACGAGCGCCATCGGGTTTGGTCCGACGACGAACGACAGGAGCACGAGGACCGGCGCCGCGAACAGCGCGATCTGCGCGGCCGAGCCGATCGCGATGTTCACCGCGAGGTCCATCTTGTCGCGCGCGGCGAAGTAGATCGCCACCCAGTGCTCGGCGGCGTTGCCGACGATCGCCACGACGATGAGGCCGACGAAGAACTCGCTCAGGCCGATCGTCTCCGACGCCTCCGAGATCGAGCCGACGAGGATCTCCGACATGACGCCGACGGCGACGCCGGCGAGCGCGAGCGTGACGACCGACTTGCGCACCGACCACGGCTCGTCGACGTGCTCCTCCGCCTCGGACGTGGGGTTGAACAGCGCGCGGTGCGAGCGCAGCGAGAAGATCAGCCCGCCGACGTAGGAGCCGAGCAGGATCACCGCGACGATGAGCGACATCCGCTCGAGATCGGCGCCGAAGTCCACGATCTCCTGCCCGACGCCCGGCAGGCCGCCGCCGTGGACGAGCTGGAAGATCGTCGGCATGACGAGCGCGACCGCGGCCAGCAGGAGCATCGACGACTGCGCAGCTGCCGCGGTCGGATTGAACGTCTGGCGCTCGCGACCGAGCCCGCCGACGAGCATCGCGGCGCCCATGACGAGCAGGATGTTGCCGAGGATCGACCCGATGAGCGACGCCTTGACGACCTCCTGCAGGCCCTCGTTGAGCGCGAAGAAGGCGATGATGAGCTCGGGCGCGTTGCCGAACGTGACGTTGAGAAAGCCGCCGATGCCCGGCCCCGAGCGGTGCGCGAGCTCCTCGGTCGCGCGGCCCATGAGCGCCGCGGTCGGGATGACCCCCGCGGCGGCCGCGCCGAAGATGAGCGTCGCTTCGGCGTGCGAGAACTCGAGCACGATCGCGATCGGGATGAACGGGACGAGCAGGTAGGGCCAGCCCGACCCCGACAGGAGGAACCGGCGCAGGTCAGCCACGTGCTGGCGTGAGCTGGCGCAGGTCGCGGTCGGGGTCGATGCCCCAGCGGCGGGCGAGCGCGTCGAGCTCCGGGGTCATCCCCCAGCGATCGGGGCGCGGCTCGCCCAGGTGGTCGGGCCCGGCGCCCTTGAGCGCCATCGAGCCCGTGTTGTCGCCGATCGCGCCGATCTGCGCGACCTCGTCGTCGTCGAGCGCGACGTCGGCGGGCGTGGCCGCGAGCTCCGCGCGCTTCGTCTCGATCGGGCGCCCGCCGGCCTCCTGGATGAGCGTCGGGACCGTGCACGCGACCGCATCGTGCGCGAGGCACCACTGCGCGGCGAGCTGGAGCATCGTCAGTCCGTGGCGCTCGGCGATCGGGCGCAGCCGCTCGAGCTTGTCGGCGCCTGCCTGCACCCAGCCGCCGGGGCGGAACGTGCGGTGATCGCGCGGCGGGAAGTCGTGGCCGGGCCGTACGTCGTCCCAGAACAGGCCGCCGTAGTCGACGACGCGGGTGATGACGCGCACGTCGTGCTCGCGCGCGGCGGCGAGGCACAGCTCGCCGGGCCAGGGCTCGAGCGGGTTGAGGATGATCATCGCCCAGTCGATGAGCTCGCCGTAGCGCTCGAGGCAGCCGATGACGTCGAGCGTGAACCCGTTCGCCGGACCCGGCGCCAGGCCGAGGCGGCCCGTCAGCCCCTCGTCGCGGACCGTTCGCAGCGCGTCCCAGACGACCTCGCTCTCATAGCCGGTGCGGTCGGGGTTGTGCAGCAGCAGCACATCGAAGGCATCGACGCCGAGGCGCTCGAGGCTGCGCTCGGTCGCCATCCGCACGTAGTCGGCGTAGCCGCCGGCGCCGCGCAGGCGCGCCTCGGTGAAGCGCGGGAAGCCGCGCGCGCCGTCGCGCTCGCCCGCATAGAAGTCGTGCCCGATCGCGCCGACGAGGCAGAAGTCGTCGCGGTCGGCGCCCGCGAGCGCGCGGCCCAGCAGCCGGTCGGCCTCGCCGGCGCCGTAGGCGTCGGCGGTCAGCAACGTGTCGAGCCCGTCGCCGGGGCGCAGCAGCGCCTCGAGGCGCGGCTCGCTGATCGCCTCGCCGAAGTGCAGGTAGCGCCCGCCGCTCCATGTCCCGACGGCGACGTGTGAGGGCTCGCGCATATCCACAGCGTACGTGGCTTCGCGCGGCGATGGCCGCGCGATCACCCGAGCAGGCTGGCGGCGCAGCGCGCGACGCTGGCGCCCTGTCCGACCGCCTCCGTGACGCATTTCACGAGCCCGGCCACGCCCGTGTCGGGCAGCTGCGAGAACGGCCGCGAGCGCGCGGGCGCGGTGATCTCGGGCGTCACGCCGTTGACGTCGTCGATGCGGCCGCGCAGCTCGATCGTGCCCTTGTCGAGTCCGGGGACCGGCGGCCTCGCCCCGGACGGGAAGTCGAACTTGATGCGCACGAGGAGCTGGCGCAGGATCTTGTCGTCCTGCCCGCTCCACACCTCGACGTCGGCCGACTTGACGGCATCGGCGAGGTCCTCGCGCTGCTGCGCGGAGCCCTGCTTGCCCGCCGGCAGCGCCCCGCCTCCGGCGCCCGTCAGCACGTCCCGGATGAGGCGCGGCACGTTGACAGCGCCGCGCAGACGAACGGTCTCGACGCCGCCCAGGCGCTCGGTGCCGTTCTCCTGCACGTCGGTGATCCAGGCGCGCGGATCGATTCCGAGCGCGAGGAGGCCGGCCGCGCCCTCGCCCGAGCGCAGCTTGTCGGCGGTCTCGTCATCGAGCTTGTAGTGGTCGCCGTCGAGCTCGAGGTAGACGTCCTTGCCGTCGGAGATCGCTCCTGCCGGTATGCGCCGGCCGGCGACGCGGGCGTCGGCGTCGAGATCGAACCGCGCCAGCCCGGCCGGCCGCGAGACGGCGAACGGGCCCGTGACCTTGAGCGTGAACGGCCCGCCGAGCGCGAGCAGGCCTTCCGGATCGAGCTTGGCGTCGAAGGTCAGGCGGCCGCTCTTGACCGACGTGGCGGTCGTGACGAACGCCTGCTCGAGCTGGCGCTTGGCGCCGGTCGAGTCGCCGCCGTCGTCACTGCCGCAGGCCGCGAGCACGACGGCGCACGTCAGGACGCAGGCCAGGAGCATCACGGCGCGGAGGACGGAGCGGGTCACGATGTGAGGAAGGCGACGTGCAACGGCAACTGCAGCGGCACGGATGTGTTCAACCTAGCATCGTCCCCGTGCGCTGGACCCCGATCGTGGGGCTCGCGACCGCGCTTGTGCTCGCGCTCGTGCCGGCCCCCACCGCCTCGGCCTCGCCCGTGTTGACGCTCCGTTACGACGGCAGCGTCCTCACCCGCGAGGACCCCTACCTGCCGCCGGCGCGGGCGCTCGGCCCGGCGGAACGCCGCTCGGCGCCCGCCCCCCGCCGCTCGCCCGGGTACAGCCGCCTGGCCAAGCGCAAGACGGTCAAGGGCGAGCTGCGGCGGCTGCTGAAGGCCGGGGCGATCAGCCGCGCGGCGCACGACGAGTACCGCGGCATCTACTTCCAGGCGCGCCAGACGCGTTCGAAACTCGGCGGGACGCGCCGGACGGCGCTCAGCGCGACGATCGTCAACCTCGAGCGCATCGCCCGCAACGGCCTGCTCACGGCGTCGCGGGCGCCCGCGCTGTTTCAGACCGTCAAGCGCAACCGCTCGTGGTGGTCGAGCGGCCCGCTGGTCGGCGGCGGGCAGCGCGTGACGTTCCAGGGCAGCCGGCTCGTCTGGCAGTACTACGCCGGCCAGGGGCTGCAGATCCAGTGGCTCGGCACGTTCGGCAAGGCGAACGCGCTGTGGACGACGAAGTCGCAGGACGCGGCGCTGCGCAAGCTGCTCGACGAGGCGCTCGCGCTGGCCGCCGACAGGGCGGGCGGGATCGCCTTCGAGTACCTCTTCCGCTTCGGTGGGGGCAGCCCGCCGTGGGCGAGCGGCCTGGCGCAGGGAACCGCCATCCAGGCGCTGTCGCGCGCCGCGGTGAAGCTCAACGAGCCGCGCTACATCCAGGCCGCGCGCCGCGCGCTGGGCATCTTCCGCCAGTCGCCGCCGAGCGGCGTGCGGATGAAGATCGGCTCGGGCGCGCATTACCTCATCTACTCCTACGCCCGCGGCTATCGCGTGCTCAACGGCTTCACGCAGGCGCTCAACGGCCTGTACGACTTCGCCGCGCTCGCCAACGACGCCGAGGGCCGGGCGCTGTTCGCGCAGGGCGAGGCGCAGCTGCGCCGCGAGCTTGCGAGCTACGACACGGGCGCCTGGTCGCGCTACTCGATCGGCGTCGACGCCGACCTGGGCTACCACACGCTCGCCCGCGATTTCCTGCGCAACCTCTGCCGGCGCCTCGAGGGCGAGCAGGCGTACACCGGCGTCGGCCCGACCGGCGGAACGGCGCCGGGTGCGCCGCTGGCGCCCGTGCTGCCCGGCGCCGACGCCCGCCCCTACTGCTCCGCGGCCGACCGCTTCACCGCCTACCTCAAGCGCGACCCGATGCTCAAGCTGCTGTCGCGCAGCGTGCGCGCCGGCCGGCCGGCGTCGGTGCGGTTCCGCGTCTCCAAGCCGTCGTTCGTGAAGATCGCGATCTACCGCGGAGCGAAGGTGGTGGCCGTGATGACCGCGCGCGTGTCGGGCGGCAGCCGCTCGCTGCGTTGGGCCCGGCCGCGCTCGCGCGGCACGTACCGCGTGAAGCTCAAGGCGACCGACCTGGCCGGCAACAACGGCTCGGCCGAAGGCGACCTGCGCGTGCTGAAGGCGCGCAGATGAAGCCGCTGGTCGGCGCCATGAACCTTGCGCTTCGCCGCTCATACCGATTGACTGCGCCCGACGGGGCCCGCCGGGAGATTGGGAAGCTCATGACGACTCGGAGTATCTGCATTGCCACGGCGGCCCTTGCGCTCATCGCGGCGCCAACGGCGCAGGCGGCACGCAACGACCTGCCGATGCGCCTTCCGGGCGCCAGATCTGCCGGGCAGCCGGCGAGCTGGCTCGTCGGCGCGCGGCCGGGGGTCGCCACCTCGCGCATCGCGAAGGCCCACGGCGCGCGCCAGCTCAAGCAGCACACCGTCTACCGGCTGCCGGCCGAGCGCGCGCGCGCGTTCGCCGCCGACCTGCGCCGCGCCGGCACGTTGACGTACGCCGAGCCGAACGCGCGCCTGTACCGCTCGAGCGCCTTTGACTCCAACCCGTTCGGCTGGTCGCGCGTCGCGATCGTCGATCCCGGCGTCAACCCGCCGCCCCCCGGCAACGCGGCGATCGCCATCATCGACGACGTCGTCGACAAGAGCCGCCCGGACCTCATTCACGTGACGCTGGGCACCCCGGGCCCGGTGCTCGGTGCGCACGGCACCGAGGTCGCCTCGGCAGCGTCCGGGCTCTTCAACGGCTCCGGGGTCTTCGGCATCTTCCCCGGCGCGCCGACGCTGTCGGTGGGCATACCGCCGGACATCGACTGCGGCACCGCGGCGAACGCGATCGTCGCGGCGGCGCAGGCCGGTGCGCGCGTCATCAACCTGAGCTTCGGCGGCCCGGGCGACTGCGCGACCTTGTACGTGTCGGTGCAGATCGCCTACGCCGCGGGCAGCCTCGTCGTCGCCGCGGCCGGCAACGAGTTCGCCGCCGGCAACCCCGTCATCTACCCCGCGGCGTACCCGCACGTGCTGTCGGTCGCGGCCATCGGCCCGAACGGGCAGGCGTCGGAGTTCAGCAGCGAGAACACCGCGGTCGACGTGGCGGCTCCGGGCGTGGGCATTCCGCTCGCGACCCCGGTCGCGTTCGACACGGACGGCAGCGCCGACGGCCTGACGGTCGCCGACGGCACGAGCTACTCCGCGCCGATGGTCGCGGGCGCGGCGGCGTGGCTCGCCACCGCGCGACCGACCCTGACGAACGGGCAGCTCGCCGACATCCTGCGTCGCTCCGCGCGCGACCTCCCGCCGGCCGGCTATGACACGGGCACCGGCTTCGGCCTCGTGAAGATGGGCCCCGCGCTCGCTGCCCCGACGCCGGCTCGCGACGTGCTCGAGCCCAACGACGCGATCTTCTTCGTCGACGGGACGGTGTTCGCGAAGCCCGACCCGTTCGTCTGGAAGGGGAAGGGCCCGAAGAACCTGGACGGCACGGTCGACCGGATCGAGGACCCGATCGACATCTACCGGATCCGCGTGCCGCGCAAGTCGCGGTTCAGGATCCGCCTGAAGCCGCGCTTCGGCGATCCCGACCTCTTCATCTACCGCGGCAACGCCAAGTCGACGGACGAGACGAGCAAGCGCGTCGCGCGCTCGACCAAGGGGCCGGGGAAGACCGACGGCGTGCGGCTGCGCAACCGGTCGCGCAGGGCGCGCACGTTCTACGTCGCGATCGGCGTCGACGTCCAGAGCGGCGGGACGCTGGACGCGGCCTACCGGCTCTCGTTCAGGCGGCTGAAGCGGCGCTGAAGCGACGGTCTCGCTGCGAGCGCCACCGGCCGCGCGCGTACAATCGCCCGATGCTGCTGATGGAGCGTATGCGCGCAGCCGACGGCCTCGCAGCGTGACCGGGGCACCGCAGCGGCTGCGCGGCGCCTGGAGCGGGATCGACCCAGACCAGCGCTTCGCCGGGCTGGCGGCGGGCGCGCTGCTGTTCACGATGTTCCTCCCGTGGTACGAGAAGAACGCGTTCGACACGGAGTCCAAGCGCTTCGTCACCGACACCGTGAGCGCGTTCGGCGTCATCTCGTTCGTCGAGGCGGCGATCTTCCTCGTGGCGGCCGGCGTGCTCGTGCTCGTGCTCGCGCGCGGCGAGGGACGCGCCTTTCACCTGCCCGGCGGCGACGGCACGGTGATCTTCGCGGCCGGCCTGTGGGCGGCCCTGCTGATCTTCTACCGCGTCTTCGATCGCCCGGAGGTCAGCGGGCAGGCGGGCACGGTCGGCATCCAGTGGGGCTTCTTCGCGGCGTTCGTCGCGGCCGGCGCGCTCGCGTTCGCCGGGCAGCGGATCCGCGTCGCGAGCCGGCCGGAGCCACCGTTGCGCGTCGACGCGGAGCCCGCGCAGGCCGATCCGCGGGCGGAGGCGGCGCCGCGCGCGGACGCCACACCCCCGGCATCGGAGTCGCGCACGGAGGTCGTGCCGGCGTCCGAGGCGGTCACCGACGTGCCGGCGAAGCGGCCGCGCCCGAGCAGCCGCGCGGTCACCCGCGAGGACGCCGAGCAGCTGACGTTCGACGAGCCGCCCGAGGCGCCGCCGCTGCGGCCGGGCGAGATCCCGCCGGCGCGCGATCGCCGCTGACCGCCGGCGCATGGCCCTCCTCAACCATCCCCCGGTGCCCGTCGCCGACGGCGTCTGGCGGATCACACGCGGCTTCCCGCTGAAGATCAACTCGTTCCTCGTACGCGAGGGCGACGGCGTCGCGGTCTTCGACTCCGGCCACAAGCCGATGGGGCCCGTGATCCGGGCGGCGGCCAACGCGCTCGGCGGCGCGACGCGCGTCGTGCTCGGCAACGCGCACGCCGACCACCGCGGCGGCGCGCGCGGCATCGGGGCGCCCATCCAGTGCCACGCCGACGAGCGCACCGACGTCGCGGGCGACGGCGGCGAGCACTACTTCGACTACGAGCGGCTGCCGATCTTCGCCCGCCCGCTCACGCCGCGCCTCATGGCGGCCTGGGACGACGGGCCGCTCGACGTCGCGGCGACGGTCGCCGAGGGCGACCGCGTCGGCGGCTTCGAGGTCATCCACCTGCCCGGCCACGGCCCCGGGTGCATCGGCCTGTGGCGCGCCGCCGACCGCCTCGCGCTGAGCAACGACTGCTTCGCGCTCTTCGATCCCGCCCTCCCCCGCCCCGGCCGCCCGCGCGTGCCCCACCCGGCCTTCAACTGGTCGACCGAACGCTGCCGCGACTCGATCGCCAAGCTCGCCGCGCTCGAGCCGGCGACGTGCTGGCCCGGCCACTTCGGTCCGCTGACGGGCGACGTGGCGGCGCAGCTGCGAGCGATCTGACGACATTCGGTGTATTTCCGGCGGCCGAGCTCGCTCTCTGCTTGCAGGAGAAGCCATGTTCAGGCCCGACGAGATCAGCGGCGCAGAGGATCGGCACGGCCGCGACGACGGCGAGAGCCGCGACCGCGGGATCGTCAAGCACGTCCCCGCCAGCGACCGCTGGAACGCCTCGATGTGCGCCCAGTCGCCGAACACTCGTTGGAAGGCGTTCAAGCGTCTGGTGCACTTCGGCGAGCGGCCTGAACCGATTCCGTCGCACCGCGGCCCGGTCCAGGTGCCGGGATCCACGGGCATCTGCTGCTCTGGCGGCGGCATCCGCTCCGCAGCATTCAACCTCGGCGCGCTGCAGGCGCTGCAGCGCGCTCGCCGGTTGCAGCAGGCCGACTACCTCGCCGGCGTCTCGGGCGGGTCCTACATCGCCGCCGCGTTCTGCATGGTCGGCAAGACGTCTGCGGATCCGAACGACGACGACTCCGACCCGGACCTGCTCGCGCAGTGCCCGCCGTTCGCGCCGGGCTCGCCAGAGGAGCAGTACCTGCGCAATCGCAGCTCGTACATGGCCCCCGACGCCGACGCAAAGGCCTACCTCGGCATGCGCCTCGTCCTGGGGATGGCCTTCAACCTCGTCTTCCTCGCGCTGCCGATCGCGGCACTGTCGATCGTCGCCGGTGTCCTCATCTACATGCCGTTCTTCGGTGAGCTGCGCAACGGGCTTCACCCGACGACGCTCGCGATCGTCATCCCGAGCGCCGTCGCAGGCGGCTGCATCCTCATCGGCTTGGTCGGCATGCTGCGGCGCGCGCCCAAGGATCGCTGCGGGCGCTTCTCGCAGACATGGGCCGTCAGGCTGCTCGGCGTCGCGACGCTCATCGCCATCGTCACACTCGTGCTGCCGGCGCTCGTGGATGCCGTCCAGACAAGCGGCGACGCAAGCACCGACACGGCCCGCGAGGGAGTGGGTCAGACGACGGGCGGCGCCGGCGTCGCCGGGCTCATCGCGGGGCTCCTCGCCTCGCTACGCCAGCTCTTCTCGACGCCCAAGAACCTCGTCGCCGGCGTGCGCGGCACGCGCGGATGGGCCGCGAAGCTCAACTCGCGCATGCGCAAGCTCCTCATGCAGGCTGCGGCGCTCGTGGCCGGGCCGATGCTGCTCCTGACGATCGTCGTCGCGGCGCTGACGGTCACCGCTCAGCACGACAACGCCGACCTCTGGCTCCTGCTGGCGGCCGGTGGTGCGCTCGGCGTATTCGGCGCCCTGTACCACTGGGCGGACCTGACGACGTGGTCGCTGCACCCGTTCTACAAGCGCCGCCTGAGCACCGCATTTGCGCTCAAGCGCGTCCTGCCGCAGAACGAGCCCTCGATCGGACGGCGAGCCGTCATCGAGCAGGAATGCACGGAAGGCGTCGCGGTCGAGCGCAACTTCAACAACCCGGTCCCGCTGTCCGAGACCGCCTGCCCGAACGGTCCGACGCTCGTCATCTGCGCCGCGGCGAACATCTCCGATCCGGGTGCGACTCCGGCCGGACGGCGGGTCACGAGCTTCACGTTCAGCGCGGAGTCGATTGGCGGGCCGCTCATCGGCGGCATCGAGACGCGACGCTTCGAGCAGGCATTCGACCACGCGTTTGAGGCCGCCTCGCTGACGCGCCGGCGCAAGCGTGACTTCACGCTGCCGGCTGCGGTCGCGATGTCTGGCGCGGCACTCGCACCGTCGATGGGCAAGACGAGCAACCGCTCGCTGCGTTTCCTCATGACGCTGGCGAACATCCGGCTGGGCGTGTGGGTGCCGAACCCGCGCTGGGTCGCCGGCACGGAGCAGCCGCACGACAGCCAGCTGCGCCGCCACAAGCGCCCCCGGCCGTGGTACCTGCTCGCCGAGCTGCTCGGGTACAACCGCGTCGACGCCAAGTACCTCTACGTCACCGACGGGGGTCACTACGAGAATCTCGGTCTGGTCGAGCTGCTGCGCCGCGGCTGCACCAACGTGTATTGCTTCGACGCCAGCGGCGGGCAGACGTTCGCGGAGCTCGGCGACGCCGTCGCCCTGGCTCGCAGCGAGCTCGGCGTCGAAATCGAGATCGATCCCACCCGGCTCGAGCCCGCCGGCGATCCGGCGACGGCGAAGGTCGCGGTCACCGATGGGACGATCACGTATCCGACCGGGGAGACGGGCCGGCTCGTCTACGCCCGCAACGTCGTGGCCCCCGGCACGCCGTGGGACGTTCAGGCCCACCAGCGCAAGGACGCGGCGTTCCCGCACGATTCCACGGCGGACCAGCTCTACACCGATCAGAAGTTCGAGGCGTACCGGGTGCTGGGTGAGCGCGCGGGGATGAAGGCGCTCAAGGTCATGGACCGGGTGGGACCCAGCGCGTCGCCATCCGCGCCGACCCCGCCCGTGCCCGAGCCGGGCCACGACCATCGCGGTCCGACCGGCCCACCGCCGCAGCCCGTCTCGCTGGCCGTCTGATCAGCACCCCAGCGGGTCGTCGCACTTCGGCCGCGGATCGCCCGCGTCGTCCTGGTAGGCGGCGTAGGCGCCCACGAGCATGAGCGCCGTGGCGATGAACAAGATCGCGATGCCCGTCGCCGCGATCTTGCGCGAGCCGGCGATGTGGCCGCTGACGCCGACGATCACCCCGAGGGCGATGAGCGCCGCGACCGGTGCCGCGGACAGATCGGACGCCGCGAGGAACTGGGCGCTCACGTGCGAGTTCCTATCATCCACCGTTCATGGTCGCCGTTCCCGATTCCGTCGCCGCCGTCTCCGATGGGCTGCGCTCGGTCGGGTACCTGCCCGCGGAGTCGACGGCGCTCGTCTCGTTCCTCGCGTGCAAGCTCGGCAAGCCGATCCTCGTCGAGGGCCCGGCCGGCGTCGGCAAGACCGAGCTCGCCAAGGCGCTCGCGAAGGTGCTCGATCGCCGGCTCGTGCGGCTGCAGTGCTACGAGGGCCTCGACGAGGCCAAGGCGCTGTACGAGTGGAACTACCGCAAGCAGCTCCTGCGCATCCAGGCCGAGGACGAGGGCGCCGGCTGGAGCGAGGTCCAGGACGACATCTTCGGCGAGGAGTTCCTGCTCCAGCGCCCCCTGATGGACGCGATCACCTCCGAGGAGCCGATCGTGCTGCTCATCGACGAGATCGACAAGACCGATCAGGAGTTCGAGGCGATGCTGCTCGAGCTGCTGTCGGACTTTCAGATCTCGATCCCCGAGCTGGGTCGCATCGAGGCACGCACCCACCCGGTCGTCCTGCTGACGTCGAACAACTCGCGCGAGCTCACGGAGGCGCTCAAGCGCCGCTGCCTGTACCTGTGGCTCGACTACCCCGAGCTCGAGCACGAGCTCGCGATCGTGCGCCTCCACGCGCCCGAGCTGCAGGAGACCGTCGCGCGCAAGCTCGTCGAGGTCGTGGGGATGGTGCGCGAGCTCGACCTGAAGAAGCCGCCGTCGATCGCGGAGTCGATCGACTGGGCGCGCGCGCTGCTGCTGCTCGGCGCGCAGGACATCGACAACCACGTCTTCCGCGAGACGCTGTCGGTCATCGTCAAGCACCGGACCGACCTCGACGTCGTGGCCGAGCGCGTCGGGGTCAAGCTCGATCCGGCCGCCAGCCTTGCCGCCCGCGCGCGCGCCTGACGCACAGCGCCAGCCGCCGCCCCCCGGGATCGCGGCGCGGCTCGTCGAGTTCGGCGAGGAGCTGCGAACCGAGGGCGTCGGCAGCGGCACCGCCGAGCTGCTCGACGCGTTCGCGGTGCTCGAGCAGATCCCGTGGACCGAGCCGGAGGACTTCCGCGAGGCGCTGGCGGCGACGCTCGCGAAGTCCCCGGAGGACCGGCGCGTGTTCGAGCTGGTCTTCGAGCGCTTCTTCTTCCGGGCCGCCGAGGCGGCGGCGATCCGCGAGAACGTGCGCGAGGGCGGGGCCGGCGACGGCGTGACGGGCGACGGCGGCGAGGTCGACCTCGACATGTTGCGCCAGCAGCTCGCCGCCGCGCTGCGCGAAGGGACCGAGGGCTCGCTGCGCGACCTCGCCCGGCTGGCGATCGCCGCGTTCGGCCGCCAGGGCGAGGGCTCGGGCGTGATCGGGGTCGACGTGCAGCGCATCCGCCGCACGCTGGGGCTGCGAAGCGAAAAGGCCGGCGCCGAGCTGCCTGACCCCGACGCCGTGCCGCGCGACCGCCTGCAGGAGTTCGAGCGCCACGTGCGGGCCGAGCTGGAA
>JBOGYT010000379.1:0-3067 GCA_050696955.1 Solirubrobacteraceae bacterium
CACCCGCACCGCCGCTCACCCGCCGCCGGCCGCATCGTCGCGCGCGCCCGCGGCCGTCGGCCCCGGGCTTCCGGCACGGATGGCCCGCTCGCTTCGTACGAGGCTCCCGCTCGTCGTGCTCGAGACCGATCGTGCGATCCGCCCGTCGCCGAAGATCCGCGCCCGCGTGCACCTCATCGATCACGCGACGAACACCGTGCGCGGCTCGCCCAACGGCTACGACGGGCTCGCCAGGATCTCCGTACGCGGCCAGTCGTCCGCCGGGTTCGCCAAGAAGTCCTACACGCTCGAACTGCGTGACGAGGAGGGGGAGAACCGCAACGAGAGGCTGCTCGGGATGCCGTCCGAGAACGACTGGACGCTCTACGGCACCCACAACGACAAGTCGCTCATGCGCAACGTCATCGCGTACAACGCCGCGCGCCGGCTCGGGCGCTGGGCGGCGCGCACGCGGTACGTCGAGCTCGTGCTCAACGGCCGCTACCAGGGCGTCTACGTGCTCATGGAGACGGTCAAGTTCGATCGCGGCCGGATCGTCGCCGGCGAACGCGGGATCGGCGGGCGCTACCTCGCGGAGATGACGCTCGGCTGGCAGGCGCGCAGGAAGGGCCGGTTCTTCCGCACGACCGTCAAGCGCCAGGCCGTCGTCTACGACGACCCCAAGCGTGAGGATCTGTCCAAGCGCGAGGCCGCCTACGAGCGGCGCGTCGTGCGCGGCGCCGAGCGCGCACTGTACCGCGGCGGCCGCCGCGCCTGGCGCAGCCGCCTGGACGTCGCGAGCGCGGTCGACTACGTCCTCATCGAGGAGCTCTTCCGCAACCCCGACGCCTTCCAGGCCAGCACGTTCATGGTCAAGGGCGCCGGCTCGAAGCTGAAGCTCGGGCCGGTGTGGGACTTCGACATCGCGATGGGCAACTCGACGCGCGCGAACGCGACGAGGACCTCCGGCTGGATGACCGCCAAGCGCGTGTGGGCGTCCGAGCTGCTCGGCGACGCGCAGTTCGAGCGCGAGCTCGAGCGGCGCTGGCGCCGGCTGCGCGCGGGCGGCCTGCGCGCCTCGCTGTTTGGCACGGCCAGCGCGTCGGTTCGCGAGCTCGGTCCGGCGGCGAGGCGCAACTTCCGCCGCTGGCCGGTGCTGTCAGAGCGCGTCTGGCAGGAGCCGGTCCTGCGCGGCAGCCACAGGGCCGAGGTCAGGGCGCTGCGCAGCTGGCTGCGCAGGCGCGTGGCGTGGCTTGACCGCAAGCTCGGCGTCTAGTGGACGGGTCCACTAGACCCCGTCGAGAACGCGCTCGATGACCTCGGCGGCGATCGACGTCCCCTCGACGTTGAGATGGATCCCGTCGGGCTCGCGCACGCGCACGTACTGGCCGCGCCAGCGCATGACCTCGCTGTAGCCGCTGGGCGTGAAGAGCTGGTCGAACCCGATCACGTGCGCGCGGTCGAGCCCGATCGCGGCGAGCCGGATCGCCCGGTTGACGGCCGTGCTGAAGACGAAGCGCAGCGGGTCGCGCGGCAGCGGCAACGTGAGCCACAGCACGCGCCCGCGGCCGCCACGGATGTAGGCGGTCATCATCGCCCGCACGCGGCGGCCGTACTCGAAGATCCACCCGTCGCTGCAGCAGCGCACCGTCGTCCCGCCGGGGTTCGTCATGTCGAAGGCATCGTTGGCTCCGACCGAGATGACCGTCGTGCGTGGTCGCATCCGAATGGCTTGGTTGGCGGCGTGCCGTATCCAGAACCGGTTGGTCTGGGAGATCCCCGTTCCCGGCAGCACATCGGAGCGCACCGTCGCCTGATCGGCGAGGCGGTCGGCGAGGAAGTTGTCGATGCCCTGCATCGTGGAGTCGCCGGTCGCGAGCAGCGTCGGCGGCGGCGGCGGGCCCGCGCCGGCGCGATTGCCGACTGCGGTCGCGGTGCGGATGCGCGCGCTGCGCACGCGCAACTCGATCCGCCAGCGCCCGGGGGTCGTCGCGCGGAAGCGGCGGCTGACGACCGTCACGGCCTTGCGGAAGGCGAGCACGCGGCATGTCCGCGGCGCGCGCGGTGGATCGATGCACAGGCGCGGCTTGATGTCGCCGATCGCCCAGCGGTCGGTCACGCGGATGCGCGGCTGCGCGCCGACGGCGACGCGGCGCGGCGCGGACACCTCGAAGCGGTGCTTGCACGACGCCGTGCGCACGTCGAACGTGCCATAGGAGATCGACGCGTCGGGTGCGAGCGCGACGGCCGTGAAATGGCGCACGACGCGGTCGCAGCGCCAGGTCGTCGCCTCGTGCAGGCGGCCGCGTCCGCTCGGGCCGATCGTCTGCGCGCCGAGCAGCTGCGGGTCGCCGCCGGCACGCTCGAAGAACGCGACGCGAGCCCCGACCGGCCCGGAGTAGACGAGGTCGATGACGCCGGGGCGGGTGGCGTCCGCGGCGAGCGAGGGCACATCCGCCTGCGCCACCGGCGCGCACCATGCAGCGGCGATCATGGCGAGCGCGAGTGACCACCGCGGCATCCGGAGCATCGGTGGATTATCGGCGTGGGGCGGCTCGGGCTACACCATGAGGTGTCTGACTATTCGAAGTACAGATTTGACTATTTGACGTTTCGCCGGTGACCCGGCTACGAGATAGTCCGCGTAGTAGGCGCGGAAGTCGGGCTGCGAGCCGTCGGTGTCGGCGAGGCCGTACTCGCGGGCGAGCGGTCCGGTGCTCAGGGCGCGTCCGTGGTGGCGGGCGACATCGGGGTCGGCGGCGAGCGCAGCGACGGCGCGGCCGATGTAGCGCAGCTCGGCCGCCTGTCCCTGTGCCAGCCGCAGGACACCGTACTTCGCCATGTGACGAGCACGTCGAGCCGGCCGCCGCGCTCGTCGCGGATGCGCTCGACGAGCGCCGCGACCTGCACGGGATCGGCGTGATCGGTCCGCACGGCGATGCCCTCGCCGCCGGCCGCCCTCACGAGCTCGGCGGTGTCCTCGATGGTCTCCGCGCGCCGCATGGGCGAGGCGCCCGGTGACGTAGACCATCGCGCCAGCCGCGCCCAGCTCGACGGCGATCGCCCGGCCGGCGCCGCGCGTGGCGCC
>JBOGYT010000380.1:0-32730 GCA_050696955.1 Solirubrobacteraceae bacterium
GTGCAGGCGGCTGCGTGTTCGTCCTGGTGGTATTGTTCATCTTTACTCCTTCTGTTGAGTGGGACCGCCTCCGCGGGTCTCCGTCGGCGTCGCCCGGCCGAGGCGTCAGGCCAACCAGCGGCCGTCGCGCATCAGCTCGCGGTCGGGCAGCTCGTTCACCTCGCGCCAAGCCTGGATGCGGCGTGGGGTGATACGGAACCAACGGTATGGGGTGGTCAGCGCACGCGGGTCGAAGCCGGTGCGCGCGACGAACCGGTCACCCCGCTCCCGCGGCAACGCGTTGATCTCGAGGACCTCGGCTTCGCCATCGATCATGGACACGTCGCGGGTGTGGCCCAGCCCCAGCCGAACGGCCCGAGTGGCGGCCAGGTTCCTGCCGGGCGGGCTGTCCGTCGGCGTGGCCATCAGCAGCGCCTCGCCGTCCCAGTCGAAGGACAGCGGCACCAGGTACGGCGCACCGTCCGCCGAGGCACTGGCCACCCAGACGTCTTTGTGGGTGAGCCGATGCTCGGTGTCGCGACGACGCTGAGCGCGGGAGCGGGGGTCGGCACTCATCGGTCCTGAAGCAGCCCGAGGACGTTGCCATCGGGGTCGGTGACGGTAGCCACCAGGCGGCCGCCGCCGACGTCGTGCGGGGCCTCCCGCACGGCGGCACCCGCGGCGGTTACCTCGGCCAGCTTCGCCTCGATGTCCGGCACGTGCCAGTAGGCCACCGGCGAGGTCATGCCCTGCGGCCCACCGCCCGGCACCAGCCCGATGTGCTGACCGGCGGCCTCGAAGCCGACGTAGTAGGACCCGTCGGTCTGCGGCGGTACGCCGAGCAGGGCGGCGTACACCGCCTTGGCCGTCGCCAGGTCGGACACGGGATGCAGCACGGTCTTGATTCCCTGGGTGGAAGAGCCGGTCATGGTCACTCCTGAGGTCGCGGGTCACATCGACCCGGTGTGTCGTGTCGAGCTTAAAGACGAACGGAAGCCCGGCAATCATCGTGCCGGGCTGGTCGGCGGGTCTGACCGTGATCCAGCGCATCCCGCCGTCTGCGACGTCGCCGCGGAGGATGCACAAGTGACGGATCTCGCCTGCGCGGGCTGAGAAGCGTCACGTCTGCACGTATGTGGTGCACAAGTGACGGGCCTCGCGTGCGCGGGCCGAGAAGCGTCAGTTGTGCACCGTGATCGGGCCGCCCGCGGAAAGGATGCGCTCAGCGGTAGTCCGGGTTGGGATAGTCGAAGTGGCAGCCCGCGTCCCAGGCCGAGCGCTGGTTGCCGTGGGCGGGAATGCCGCCGGCGTCCTTCAGCATGCGCGCGCCGTGCAGGAGGTTCCACGTCAGGAACGTCGTGTTGCGGTTCGTGAAGTCGTTCTCCGGGCCGCCCGAGTCCGGGTCGAGGTAGCTCGGGCCCGGGCCGGCCTCGCCGAGCCAGGCCGAGTCGGCCTGCGGCGGGATCGTGTAGCCGAGGTGCTGGAGCGAGTACAGGATGTTCATCGCGCAGTGCTTCGCGCCGTCCTCGTTGCCGGTGATGATGCAGCCGCCGACCCGCCCGTAGTAGGCGTACTGGCCGTCGTCGTTGAGCAGGTGGCTGTTGCCGTACAGGCGCTCGATGACCCGCGTGCAGACCGACGACTTCTCGCCCAGCCAGATCGGCGACAGCAGCACGAGGATGTCGGCCGCCATGACCTGCTCGGAGATCTGCGGCCAGTCGTCGCGCTCCCAGCCGTGCTCGGTCATGTCCGGATAGACGCCGGTCGCGATCTCGTGGTCGATCGCCCGCAGCGTCTCGACGGTGACGCCGTTTCGCTCCAGGATCGCGATCGAGCGGTCGCCGAGCGCTTGCGTGTGGGACACCTCGGGCGAGCGCTTCAGCGTGCAGTTGATGTACAGCGCGCGCAGGTCGGAGAAGTCCCACCGCGACTCCTCGCAGAGCTGCTCGTCCAGGTCGGTCAGGTCGGCCATTCGTCGTCCCCTCGTCGCGTTTGCGAGGATTGCTATCGCACGCGAGTGACCGGCGTCTTACGTCCGCGAGCGTTCCATCGACAGGTACAGCGCAGCGAGCGCCAGGGCACCCCCGGCGAGTCCGGCGACATACGCGTACGTCAGCCAGTTGTCCGTGTCGAAGGCGTCCCACGCGCGCACCGCGCCGATGAGCAGCAGCCCGACGGCGATGAGGAAGGTCTGCACGAGCAGCTTCCACGAGCTCCAGCGCTCGTCGAGCGAGAGCATGAGAAAGCCGATCCCCACCTGCGCGGTGAAGCACGCGAGCACGCGCGCCGTCAGCGGCGTCAGCTGCCAGCCCCAGTTGTCGATCGCGACGTCGGGCTCGATGAGGACGACGGCCGCCGCGAGGAGCGCTCCGGCCGCCACCGCGCGCGCGACGAGCCGGACGGCGGGCGGCACGATGATCTCGCCGGGCTCGGGCGCGCCCGGATCGGTGCGCTGGTTGAGCCACCACAGGGCGAAGACGACGAACGGCGAGGCGATGTACACGCCGACCCAGCCGTAGAACGCGATCGCCGCGAGCGTCGGCGCGTCGCCGTGGTTGAACTTGTCCCAGTGCAGCAGCGTCGTGATCAGCATGAGCGTGGCGAACGCGGCCGCCGAGAAGACGCCGACGGCGCCGATGTGCCAGCGGCGCGAGAGGAAGACGCGCGTGAAGAAGTACGCCCCGGCGCCGTAGCCGGCGCCCATGAAGATCGGCGTCAGGTCGGGCTTGATCGTCCACGCCCACAGGTCCGCCGTCTCGTCCGGCATCCCCCAGAGGATCACGAGCGCGGGCACGAGTACGAGCACGACCACGAGCGCCACCCACTTCATCGCCGGCAGCACCCGGTCGTCGCGCTCGTCCATGGGCGGAACGTAGCGGCGGATGTGACGGCGTGACCTATCGGTTGGTGTAGGTCCGGGCCGGCGCCTGTAGATTCGGGCCTCAGCGACCCGAGGAGGGCGGCCATGGCCGTGGAAGTGATCGCCGACGTGACGTGCGCTGCCCTTGGCCGGATCTCGCAGCCGCTCGATCCCGCCGCCGTGCACCGCTTTCTCGTCGGCGTCGACCCCGGGCCGGTGAAGCTCGACGGCGCGCACGCCGCGGGGCTCCTCGGCGATCCGCTCGCGACGCTGCTGCTGCTGCGCGGCGTCCTGCCACAGACCGGCACCGAGCTCGTCGAGGCGCTGCGCGTGGCGGCCGGCGACGCCGACCCGCTCGCCCAGCACGCGACCTTCGTCCTCGGCGAGGGCGGTCACATCCTCTTCTCGGAATCCGCGACGCTCGATCGCGGCGTGCGCTTCGTCGTCGCGATCGGCGAGCAGAGCCAGCCCGACGTCATCATCAGCACGCCGCGGCCCGACGACACGTTCGTCGAGGCGATGGCGTGGGATCGCCGCACGGGCGGCTTCAACTACTACCGGACCGTGGCGGGGGCCTGGGTCTTCGCCGGCAACTCGCGCCACGCCCTGATGGGGCCGACCGAGGGCAAGGGCCCGTTCGAGAGCCATGTGACCGGCAACCTCGTCATGAAGGAGCTGCGCCGGCCGTGGATCAACTGGCATTCGGTCGTCGGCCTGATCTTCGACACGATCTTCGCGCCCGACGACGAGCTGCGCCGTCACCCGTGGTTCGCCGGCAAGCAGGGCGCCGACATCTTCGAGACGACGGTCGCCCGACCGAGCATCCGCCGCTGGACCAAGGCGCGCTTCGAGGTGCGCGCCGAGCCGGCGCGGCGCGTGCTCAGGCAGATCGTCGAGTCGGCGACGGTCAACCTCATCTCGAGTCAGAACGAGAGCCGGTTCGCCTTGTCGGCGGGCGACCCGGTCCGGCTGCCACAGACGTTCTTCGTCGACTCCGAGGCGCTGACGGAGGTGCTCGACCTGCCGGCTCCGCCCGGCATCGCCGTCGCCGGCGACATCTATGCCGCCACGCTCGAGCGCTTCGAGTTTCGCCTGCGGGGATCGGGCGGCTACGTCCGGCCCGGGGACACGCGCTTTGCGTTCGTCGTGCCGGAGCGCGCCTTCGAGGACCGCGTCGCGCTCGAGGAGGCGCTGAAGTCCGGGCTCGTCTCCGAGCGCCTCGCGGCGTGCCTGCTCATGGTCGACTTTCCCAACCCGGTGTTCTCCGCGCGGCGCGCGAGCCTGCTGGCACATGCGGCCGACGTGCCCGACGGCGAATTCTCCCAGGCGACGGCGGACGCGATCCTCGCGGCCGCGGAGGCCGGGCCGGAGGGAAGCGCCGAGCGCGAGTTCGCGGCGCGCTGGGAGGCCGGCGAGGACTGGCGCGACGCGTTCGGCGCAGTGCTCAGCGCGTACTACGAGACCCTGCGCCCGCACGCCACGACGCAGGCCGGCTTCGACGACTACACGCGCCTGGCGCAGTCGCGCCGCGCGCGCGTGCGGGATATGCCGATCTTTGAGAACCCGCTGCTGTTCGCGGAGTGCAACCTGCCCGCGCAGCAGCTCGAAATGCGGCCCGATGGGACCGTCGGAGAGGTGGCGTGACGATGGCTGTGCTCGACCAGTTCAACCCCCCGGCCGGCTTGACCGAGCTCTCGCCCGCGGACCGCGCCGGCTGGAGCGAACGCGTGCGGCAGATCTTCCGGTCGCTGGCGCGGACGGGCGACTATCCGCAGTTCTACGACCCGACCGCCACCGACACCGGGACCGACGCGGCGCTGAAGACGGTCACGTGGCCCGCGTACCCGGCCACGCTGCTGCTCGACGCGACCTCCGAGCGCGGGCGCTGGCAGCGCGCCGACAGCTCGCGGTCAGTCCAGGACGAGTACTGCGAGTGGAGCGTGCAGCGCGGCGCCGACGGGCGCATCCGTCGGGTCGTGTTCACGTCCGAGGTGCCGGAGTACTGGGAGCACCTCTTCGCTGCCGACCCGGACCGGCTCACGACGCTGTACTCGCAGATGTACGGGCGCGACGTCGCGCTCGACGAGCTGACGGCCCGCGACGGCAGCTACCGGCGCGACAACGCGCTCAATCGCTCCACCGAGGGCGGCATCGCGCACCTCATCCAGAACTCGAACAACCTCGGTGCGGCGGTCGTCCTGGCGGCCACCGCGACCGTGCTGCGCCGCGACGCGGCGGGCGAGCCCGTGACGAACCAGCAGGAGCTCGTCCGCTGCGGCCGGCTCGGCGAGCCCAACCGCAACAGCGACCCGCAGATCGCCGCGGCCGTCAACGACCTCTGCGCGCAGGGCGCACAGATCACGCTCGAGGACCCGCCCGGGCTCTACATCGACGGCCTGCTGGCCGCCGAGATGGAGACGCCGGACGGCTCGGATCCGGCGTCGTACTGGACGATCGAGCGCGGCACTCCCGAGCGCGCGCTGCGCGCGAGCTACGAGGTGCCCGCGGACGCGGGCTTCGTCGTCGGCGACATCGAGATCGCCGGGCGGCCGATCGAGTACGGCGCGCAGCTCGCCGACAACGTGCAGATCAAGCTCACCGCCGTCGCGTCGGCGTTCGGGTCGCATGCCCCCGAACGGGAGCCGTGCGTAGGCTGAGCGCCACATGACGTTCAACGAGACGATGGGCACGCTGATGCGGCTCAGCACCGGCGCCGAGGCGCTGGCCGCCCTCGGCGCGAAGCTGCAGGCCGACGTCGACGGCATCGAGCTCGAACCGGCGGTCGCGGCGGCGCTCGACGACGTCGTCGCCGAGCTCGGGATCGACCTCGGATCGCTCTCCGACCAGGAGCGGGCGACCGTCGCGACCGCGGCGCGCGCGTTCCTGCTGCTGGCCGCCGACACGCTCGCCGACCCGGAGCGCTCGCCTGGATGGGCGGTCGAGGACCCGGGGATCCTGCTGAGCCTCGGCCGGACGTCGGCGTTCGTCGCCGAGGTCATCGCCGCGGTCGTGCCGACGCTCGATGGCCTCGAGGAGCTACTCGAGCGCGACGGCGCGACGATCTGCGACGTGGGCTCCGGCGTCGGAGCGCTGTCGGTCGCCTTCTGCCGGACGTGGCCGCGGGCGCGCGTCGTGGGGCTGGATCCATGGCCGCCGGCGGTCGCGCTCGCCGAGGAGGAGGTCGCCCGCAGCGGCGTCGCCGGCCGCATCGAGCTGCGCCAGATCGGCGTCGAGGAGCTGACCGACGAAGCGGTCTTCGACGCCGTCTGGTTCGCGGGCCCGTTCGTGCCGCCCGAGGTCGTGCCGGCCGGCCTGCGGCGGGTGCACGCCGCGCTGCGTCCGGGCGGCTGGCTCATCTTCGGGCTCTTCGCGGGGCCGCCCGATCCCGTCGCCCGAGCGGTCACGCAGCTGCGCGTCGTGCGCTCCGGCGGCTCGGTGGCGGGCGCCGACGAGCTGCAGCGGATGCTGACCGAGGTCGGGTTCGTCGACGTGCACGAGGTCCAGCGCACGTGGGAGGCGCCGGCGGCGTTCCTCGCCGCGCGGCGGTCCAGCGGCGACTGAGCGTTTGTGAATCGCTCGGTCGGGGGAACCGCCCCGCCGCAGTGAGCGAGATCCTCGAGCAGGGCGTCATCTTCTTCTGTGGCGCAAGCGCTTCGGCCGCCGCCGCTTCATCGCCGCCAACCCGCCCGACATCCACGACTACGCCGGGATCGAGCTCGATGACCGGCGCTACGCGCTGCGCAGCCCCGCGCGCGCGAAGTTCACCGAGAACGCGCGGCACCAGATCACGACCCGGCGGTAGCGGGCGAGATCGAGCCCGGCGGGAATCGTGTACTGCTGGTTGCCCTTGTTGCCCTTGAGCGCGCCGAGGTCCTCGCGGTCGCCGAGGTCGCCGGCGCCGGTCGCCGGGCCGGCGACGAGCAGCACGCGCAGGTCCGGGCCGTTGTCGACCTCGAAGTTCGTCAGCGTCAGCACGGCGCCGCCGTTGGCGCGGTCGATCGTCGACGCGGTGCCGCTCGCGGGATGGCTCACGCCCCGGAACTGGCCGCGGCCGAGCAGGACGTTCTGCGGCGCGGCGGGACGAGCGCGTGGCGCCGCGCGCTTGCCGGCGGCGCCGTCGGCGACCCTGGCCGCGGGGACGTCCGCCGTGACGACCCGCTCGTCGACCACGTCGTCGAGGAGCGTCGTCATCGCGAGGTAGCCGCCGACGACCGCGGTGGCGACGAGGTAGGTGCCGATGAGCCACGGTGCGAGCTCGCGCCGCCTGAGCGCCAGCACGAGACAGCCCGCGCCCAGCAGCCCGATCCACACGCCGGTCAAGGCCATCGCGACCTTGAAGTCGTCGGTGATCAGCCCGCCGGTCACCCAGACGCCGCCGACCAGCGCGACGAGCACGATCGGCACGAGCAGCAGCCGGGCCGGCAGACCGACCCGCGAAGGGGACGCGAACACGCTCATGGCCTTGAGTGTCGCGGGGAGATCTGAACGTCAGGTGACGTCCCGCGCCTGCTCGAGCGGCTCGATCGCTAGCCTCGCCAATGATGTCCGAGCAAAGGACCGCCGACCTCGATCTCGACGAGCTGCTCGCCGCCCCGCCGCGCCGCGAGCAGGACGACGGGGACGAGGGCTATGAGTACGCGCTGCTCGAGCTCGCGCTGACGTTTCCGAGGCTCAACGTCGTCCCCGAGCGCCTAGCGCTGTGGCTGCGGCTCTTCGTCATCACGCGGGACCCGCTGTCGTGGATCGCCGACCGCGGTCACGTCTGGACGGCCTTGAACACCGACGGCCGGGTGCTCGAGATCGGGATCTATCTCGACCTCTCAGAGCTCGAGCGCGCGCGCGCGGCCGACGGCGATCTCGCGAGTGCGCTGGGCCGCTACGGCGAGACCGCGATGCGCACCGTCTTCGCCAACGAGGCGGCCTTTGCCGCCGCCGGCCGGGTGCCGGCGCTGCTCGCGGACCTCGATGGCTACGAGGGCGGCTGGGGCGTGCCGGTCGTCGAGATGCGCTCCGACGGCTGGGGGGACGTCGGCCTCGGCGCGCTTCAGGATCTCGTGCACGACGCGTTCGGCGACGTGCAGCTCGATCGATCGCCGGTGAAGCTCGCGCCGGTCGACCCCGAGGACGACGACTGCCCCGCGTGCGACGGCGAGCGCTTCGGGTTCCCCTCCGGCCTCGAACAGGCGCAGGAGCACCTGTGCGCGGGCCACGTCGCGGCGGCGAAGCAGGTCCGGCTGGACCGCCTCGCGCGCGCGCGGGCATCCAATCCGGCGGGCTGGCGCGCGATCGACAAGGCGGCGGCTAGGATCAGCGGCGAGCAGGAGCCGATGTTCGCGCCCGTGCCGAAACGAACCGTGCAATCCATCTCCCGTAACGACCCTTGCCCGTGCGGAAGCGGGCGCAAGTACAAGCGCTGTCACGGCGCCTGAACGCGAGCGACGAGCATGAGCGTCGGAGAGCCGATGACGGATCGCTGGAGGCATCTCGCAAAGCGCAAGGGCTTCGCGCTCAGCCCGCCGCCGCCGAGCGGCTCGATCGCGGAGGCCGAGGAACGGCTCGGCCACCCGCTGTCCGAGGCGCTGCGGTCGCTGTACGAGCAGACCGACGGCTTCGTCGACGAGTGGGGCTGCTCGTGCGTCATGCGCCTCGCCGACCTCGTCGCCGAGAACGAGCAGATGCGCGGCGGCGAGGACTACCGCGCGCTGTACATGCCGTTTGACTCGATCCTCTTCTTCGGACAGATGGGCAACGGCGACCTGCTCTTCCAGCCGGTGCTCGCCGGCGGCGTCCGCGAGGACGTCTTTCTCTGGAACCACGAGGACGACTCACGCGCCTGGTACGCGCGCGATGTGCCCAAGGCGCTGAAGCGCGCGTGCTTGGACGAGGGCGACTAGGGCGTAGCGCGGGCGCGCGGCTGACGAACAGCAGCGCTGAAGGATGGGCGTCGGGGCGGCGGTGGAGGGGGTCCAAGAGCGCGCGTTCGCAGTTGAGCTGCATATGCGAGTTGAACCGCGAACTCGCCCGATGACCTGCCGGGCGGCGCCGCTCCCTGTTTCTTTATCGGTGCAGTTCGTGGATCGGGCGGCCGGCTACTGCGCCGGGCGCCACCAGCTGCCGTCGCGGGCGACGAGCTCGTCCTCGAGCACGAGGAAGTCGAGTTCCAGCCGGCGGAAGCAGGCGATCGCGTCGGCCGTGCTCGAAACGATCGGCTCCCCCGGACCGTTGAACGACGTGTTGATGAGCGCGCCGCCGGCGCGGTCGCCCCACTCGCGCAGCAGCTCGGCGAGGAGCTGCTGGGATCCCGGGTCGAGCTCCTGGGGGCGCGTCGTGCCGTCGACGTGGATCGCCGCCGGCATCCGCTCGTTCGCGAGATCGGACACCGGCGTGCCGGCGAGCATGTAATCCGACAGGCGCGGGCGCGGCTGCCACAGCGTGGGCGCGCTCGAGCTCAGCGCCGCCGCGCCGAAGGGGCGCCAGGGCTCGCGGCCCTTGATGTCGTTCAGCCGCCCGTGCATCGACGCCGCGCTCGGGCTCGCGAGGATCGAGCGGTGGCCGAGCGCGCGCGGACCGATCTCGCCCGCGCCCTGCACGATCGCGCCACAGCAGCCGGCGTCAAGCGCGGCGCAGACGCGCTCGGCGTGCAGCGGCTCGCGATGCAGCCCGTCGAGATCGCCGTTCGGGTTCGTGTCGAGCGCGGGCCCGAGGTACGCCGAGATGCGTCCTGCGGGCCGGCGCGGCGACGCGACGTGCCACGCCGCTCCGAGCGCCGTCCCCGCGTCATGCGGCGCGGGCGGCGCGAAGACCGGGCCGCTCAGCAGCCCGTTGGCCTTGCAGTTCAGCGCGACGCCGCCGGCGAGGCAGAGGTTCTCCGTACCGGCGAGCTCGCGCGCGAGCCCGGCGAGGTGGAGCACGGTCCGCTCGACCGCCTCCTGCGCGCTGACGGCCACCTGCACCGCCAGCGCGTCGCGGTGCAGCTCGCGGCGCTCGTGCCCGACGCGGCGGCCGCCGGCGAGGCGGTCGATGTGGGCCATCCAGGCATGGATGTACCGGTTGAAGCCGTCGCCGTCGTCGATGCCCTCGGGCGCCAGCGGCTCGCCCGCCGGCAGCAGCTCCCATGGCTCGGCTGCCCGCGCGCGGCCGTAGGCCGACAGCCCCATGAGCTTGCCCGCCTGCAGGGTCTCGAAGCCGACGAAGCGGCAGGCCGCGTCGTACAGGTAGCCGAGCGAGTGCGAGCGCGGCCAGATGCGCCGGCGCACGAGCCCGCGCTCGCGGTCGGCGCCGTAGATCGAGATGCTCTCCTCATCGCCGTTGCCGTCGATGACGAGGACCGCCGCCTCGTCGAAGTCCGAGGCGTGGAAGGCGATCGTCGCGTGCGCGAGGTGATGTGAGACGAAGCGCACCTCGGGCATGTCGCTGAACGAGCACCGCCAGCCGAGGTACCGCTCGAGCCACCGCGGCGTCTCATCGAGCGTCCACTCGTGCCCGTACAGGCGGCTCGCGAGCGGCACGTCCCACCCCATCGCGACGAGATCGACGTCGCCGAACTGCATGCCGGCGCGGTCCAGGCAGTAGCGCACCGCGGCGAGCGGACCCTCGCGCCGGGCGTGCTTGTGGCGGGTGAGCCGCTCCTCCTCACAGAAGGCCAGCAACGTGCCATCGGTGTCGACGAGGCAGGCGGCCGGGTCGTGCCACCCGGTCGGCGGGGCGTTGACGCCGAGGATCACCCGACGGACCGTACCTGCGTTCCGCGCGTTTCGCGTGCCGCCGCAGCGGTACGGTGACCGCATGACCGTCGAAACCACCCTGGCGCTCTCCGGGCGGGAGTACGCCGACGACGAGGCGCTGCTCGGCGGCATCCTCGACGAGGTCATCGAGGCGGTCGAGGGGCCGCAGGCGCTCGAGCTGCACCGCCGCGCCGTCGAGCTCGGCGAGCGCTCGCGCAGCGGCGACGGCGAGGCCGCCGAGGAGCTCGCGCAGCTCGTCGCCGGGCTCGACCTGGCGGATCTCGTGCTGCTGATCCGGATGCTCACACGCTGGTTTCAGCTCATGAACCTCGCCGAGGACAACGGCCGCATCCGCCGCATCCGGGCGCTCGACGAGGCGCCCGAGCCGCGCCGCGGCGGCCTGCACGAGGCGATCTCGCAGCTCGCGGCCGACGGCACGAGCGCGACCGAGCTGCACGACACGCTCGCGGGCGCGGAGGTGCGGCTCGTGATGACCGCGCATCCGACCGAGGCGCGCCGGCGCACGACCGTGAGCAAGCTGTCGCGGATCTTCGCGCTGCTGCGCTCGCTCGACGAGCGCCGCCCGTCGGTGGGCGAGCAGGAGCAGATGCGCCGCCGGATCGCCGCCGCCGTTCAGGAGATGTGGAGCACGGATGAGCTGCGCGCGACGTCGACGACGGTCCTCGACGAGGTGAAGGCCGGCCTCGTGTACTTCACCTCGACGCTGGCCGACGTCGTCCCCGCCGTCTACCGCGACCTCGAGGCGGCGATCGCCGAGAGCTACCCCGGCACGGACGTCCGCGTGCCCCCGCTGCTGACGTTCGGCTCCTGGATGGGCGGCGATCGCGACGGCAACCCGTTCGTGACGCCCGCGATGACGGCCGGGGCGCTCGGGATCATGAAGGAGACCTGCCTGACCTACCTGCAGGACGCCGTGTTCGGACTCGCCGAGCGGGCGTCGCTGTCGTCGCGGATCGCCGGCGAGCCGGAGGAGCTGCGCGAGCTGCTCGAGCGGCTCGACGAGATCTTCGGAGACTTCGCCGCCGAGCTGCACGCGCGCCACCCGGAGGAGCCCTACCGGCGCCTGTTCAAGCTGCTCGCCGAGCGTGTGCGCGCGACGCGCAAGGGCCTGGCGGGCGGCTACGCGCGGCCCGCCGAGCTGCTCGAGGACCTCCACACCGCCGCGCGTTCGCTGGAGCGCCAGGGCGCGAGCTTCGTCGCCGCCGACGCGCTGCGCGACGTCATCCGCCAGGTCGAGGTCTTCGGCTTTCACTTCGCCCGGCTGGACGTGCGCCAGCACGCCGACGTCCACCGCGCGGCCGTCGACGAGATCCTCTCCGAGCTCGGGCTGCAGGAGGGCTACGCCGAGCTTCCCGAAGCCGAGCGGATCGCCGTCCTGACGCGTGAGATCGCTGCTCGCCGGCCGCTGATCCCGCTCGACATCAGCGGTTTCAGCGAGTCCACGCGCGAGGCGGTCGAGACCTTCCGCACGGTGCACGAGCTGCAGCGCGACGAGCATGCCGAGGCGATCGGCTCATACATCGTGTCCGGAACGAGCGGGCCAGCGGACCTGCTCGAGGTGCTGCTGCTCATGAAGGAGGCCGGGCTCTCGCGCGCGGGCGGCCTGGACGCGCGGCTGCGCATCGTGCCGCTGTTCGAGTCCGGCGAGACGCTCGTGGAGTCCGGGCAGACGATGCGCACGCTGCTCGCGAACCCGGTCTACCGCGCCGCGCTGGACTCGTGCGGCGAGCAGGAGGTCATGCTCGGCTACTCGGACTCCAACAAGGATGTCGGCTACGTGGCGTCCGGATGGCACGTCTACCGCGCCCAGCTCGAGCTCGCCGAGGTGATGCGCGAGCACGGCGTGCGGTGGCAGTTCTTCCACGGTCGTGGCGGCGCCGTCGGCCGCGGCGGCGGGCCGAGCTACACGGCCGTGCGTGCCCAGCCGCCGGGGACGGTGGCCGGCCGGCTGAAGGTCACCGAGCAGGGCGAGATGCTGTCGGCGAAGTTCTCCGTTACTCAGGTCGCTCAGCGCGAGCTCGAGCTGACGACGAGCGCGACGCTCGTCAGCACGCTGGACCGCGCGGCGGCCCGCCAGCCCGACCGGCTCGCGCGCTTCGAGGCCGTCGTCGCGGAGATGGCCGCGCTGTCGACGCAGACGTACCGCGGCCTCGTCTACGGCGACCCGGACTTCGCCGCGTTCTTCCACGCGACGACGCCGGTGCGCGAGGTCTCGCGCCTGCAGCTCGGCTCGCGGCCGGCCAAGCGGCGCGAGTCGGCGCGGATCGAGGACTTCCGTGCGATCCCGTGGGTGTTCTCGTGGACGCAGAACCGCGCCGTGCTGCCGGCGTGGTACGGCCTCGGCACGGCGCTGCGCGCGGCGCGCGAGGGCCACGGCGTGGAGCTGCTGCGCGAGATGGAGCGCGACTGGCCGTTCTTCGCAGCGCTGATCTCGAACGCGGAGATGGCGTGCGTCAAGGCCGATCCCGACATCGCGCGCCGCTACGCGGAGCTCTACGCCGACGAGGAGGCGCGCGAGCGCATCTGGGGCGCCATCGCGGCCGAGTTCGACCTGACGCTGCGGGAGATCGGCGCCGTCCGCGCCGAGGAGCAGCTGCTCGACCGCGAGCCGATCCTCCAGCGCGCGCTCGCGCGCCGCAACGTCTTCATCGACCCGCTGTCGTTCGTGCAGCTCGAGCTGCTGCGGCGCCTGCGCGCCGAGGGCGCGGACCCGGACGACCCCGAGCTCGTGCGCGCCAGCCTGCTCGCGATCAACGGGATCGCCGGTGCAATGCGCAATACGGGCTAGTCCAGGGGTTAGGACAACCCCACCAAGGGGGAGTTCCCGTATCAGCCGTGTCCGGGTACACCTCTGTTCTATTGGGACACACGTCCATACCGCTTTGTCCGACGTACTGCCGATGATGAACCCCATGAGCTCCTTCACAGACCGCAGCTACCGCATCGCCCGCGACGGGCGCAGCGTGGTCTGCGACACGATCGCCCAGCGCGATGAGCTCGATGCGCTGCGGGACGCCATTGCGTGGCAGCGCGATCGGCAGTCCTGGGTGGCCCTCGACGGCGCCGAGTCCGTGCTCGCCCTGCGGGCGCTGACGACGGTCGACGACCTGCTCGCCGAGGCGACGGCGTACGAGTCCGAGGCCCTCGTGACGGTCAACCGCGAGCACGCGCTCGCGCTGTGCGAGGTCGCCGGCACGTACGTCACCGAGCGCGACGTCGAGAGCTACCAGGCTCCGGAGGAGCGCGCCCGGATCGCTCGGCTGCGCGAGCTCGCCGGATCGCTGATGGACACGTGCTGTGAGCTTGCCGCCGCCGAGGACGAGGCGCGCGACAAGGAACTGCTGATCACGTAGCGCTCAGCGCACCGCGATCTCGTCGGCGAGCGCGAACGGCGCGACGAGCTCGATCCCGTCGCCGCTCCAGAAGCGGCCGGGGTCATACCAGCTCGCCGGTCGCCGGTCGGGCAGCAGGCCCATGTGCTGGTACGTCGTGGCCACGAGCTCCGCGCAGTAGACGGTCTCGAGCGACGACCGGCGCCGGATCCGGCCCGTGATCCACTGCCGCGCGAGGCCGAGGCTGGACGGGAAGGCACGCCCGTCGAAGCGCTCGATGACCTCCATGAGGCGGTCCTCGTGGCGGCGCTCGATCGGTCCTTCCAGCTGGCGTATCCAGGCGCGCTGGCCGTAGCGCTCGTTCCACGTCGTGACGGCGTCGCGCAGCTGGTGCAGTTGCACGCCGCGCTGGCGCTCGCCGGTCCACACGTCGGGCAGCGAGCGCCCGAGCTCGGCGTGCCAGAGCAGCGGCGGCAGGTCGTCGAGCGCGACGACCATGCCGACGTGGTTGACCGGGCTGTTCGTGACGGTCTGGATCGCGCGGTCGGCGATCGAGCGGCCGCGAAAGAGCCAGATGTCGCCCGTGGACGCGGCGGCGACGGCTTCGTCGAGGGACAGCGACGTGACGCGCACGGCCGTAACCTACGCAACGGATGCGCGTGCCCTGGAAATGGCTCGGCCTGGCCGGCGTTGCAGGCGTCGCGGCGACCGGCGTGGTCGTCGCGCGCAACCGCCGCGCTCATCGCGACTATGACCCCGAGGAGCTGCGCGCGCGGCTGCACGACCGCCTCGCCGCGGTGCAGTCCGGCGACGACGAGGACCCGTAGCGTTTCCGCGAGGTCATCGCTTGCGATGACGCGGCTCAGCCGATGTCAGCGCCTCCTCGAGGGCGGACGACCCGATCCCATCGACGCGGACAAGCTTGTCGCGCCCGCGGTCGCCGCGTCCCGGCGAGCCCGAGGCTGCAGGCGGACGGCGATCTGCGCAGTTTGCACGGTTTCAGGCTCCATTACGGCTGGAGTTGCTCGAAGCCATTGCGTGGAGGGGCCATGCAACCGTTTGATGGGTCCGAGCACGGACGACTCAGCGCAGGAAATCTCAAGGACAAGGGGACCATCATGATGTCGCGGCGCGCATACAGCTCCCGGCGGGGGCGCATCGGATCCGGCAGCGGCGGCGACGTGGCAGGCGCGGCGCTCGTGCGCTGCGCGTGCCAGGGCTGCGGTAGCCACGTACACGCTGTCGTGCTCAAGCAGACGATCAGCGGGCTCTGCTCGACCTGCGGCGGATGCGACATCGCACGGCTGAAGACCTGAGTCGCCGCGCAGCCTGAAGCGAGCCGCTGCTCATCGGCGATGCCGGTCGCGGTGGCGTAGGCGACGTGGTGCCACCCGTCGATCGCGAACTCCTGCGCCCCCCAGGTCCGAAACGGGGCAGCCACGTCGAGCATGGGGAGCATGACGGCCTCGTTGCCCCACACCGCCGGCCCGTAACGATTCGGGGCGCTCAGACGCCGCGCAGCGGCCTGACCGGCACGTCGGCCATCGACGTGTGCGTCTTGCCCTCGGCGGCGATCAGGAGCTTGAGGTCGTGTGGTGCGGTGGCGTGGCGCAGCGCTTCCTCGAAGTCGATGGCGCCGCGCTTGACGGCCGCGTAGAACGCCTGATCGAACGTCTGCATCCCGTAGTACTCGCCGTCTTTGATGACGTCCGGAAGCTGGTCGGTCGTCTTGGGGTCGATGATCATCTCGTGCACGCGGTTGGTCATCGTGAGCACCTCGGTGATCGCGGTGCGCCCACCGTCGACCGCCGCGACGAGCCGCTGGGAGACGATCCCCTTCAGCGTGCCCGCGATGAGCGCGCGCATCTGCTGCTGCTCGCCGTCGGCGAAGAAGTCGAGCAGGCGGTTGATCGATTCGGTGGCGTCGACGGTGTGCAGGGTCGCGAGGACGAGATGGCCGGTCTCGGCCGCCGACAGCGCCGTGCGGACCGACTCCCTGTCGCGCATCTCGCCGACGAGGATCACGTCGGGGTCCTGACGCAGGACCTGCCGCAGCGCGGTGTGGAACGAGTCCGTGTCGCTGCCGACCTCGCGCTGGTCGATCGACGCAAGCTTGTCCTGGTGCAGGTACTCGATCGGATCCTCGATCGTGACGATGTGCCTGCGGCGGCTGATGTTGATGTGACCGATCATCGCCGCGAGCGTCGTCGACTTGCCGCATCCGGTCGCGCCGGTGACGACGACGAGACCGCGCTCCTCGTCGGCGAGGCGGCGGACGATGTCGGGCAGCCCGAGCTCTGCGATCGTCGGGATCTCGTTGGAGATCGTGCGCATGACGATGGCCACGGTGCCGCGCTGCATGTAGGCGTTGACCCGGAACGTGCTCAGGCCCGCAATCGTGTAGCGGCAATCGAGCTCGTGGCGATCCTCGAAGTCCTTCAGGCGCGCCTCGGAGACGAGCTCGTGCAGGACCTTCTCGGTGTCGTAGGAGTCGAGCTCGGCGTCGTGCGGATCGAGCCAGTCGAGCTCGCCGTTGATGCGCACGAGCGGACGCGAGCCGGCCTTCAGATGCAGGTCCGAGCCGCCGCGCTCGATCACGCGCTCAAGCGCCGAGATGAGGTCGAACATCCTGCGATCGTCATCGGCCCCGGGCAACGGCAACATGACCCCGGGTGGACGGCTACCCGATCAGGGGCCCTTCACCCGGAGCGTCGAGGTCGGGCATGACTTGCGCTGACCGCTGGTGCGGATGCGCAGCTTCGTCTTGCGGCGCGGCTTGACGACGAACACGGCGCGGCCCTTGCGGTTGGTGCGTTTGGCCTTCTTCTTGATCCCGCGGCCGCTGATGACGACGCGCACCTTCGCGACGCGCTTGCCGTGACGGCGGATCGTGACGATCACGCGGGCGCGGCGGTTGACGCGCAGGACGCGGCGGTTGGGCGTGACCCGCAGGCAGGACTTCGGCGCGCCGGGCTCCCCCCCGCCGACGTCGTTGTCCAGCGGCTGGGGTCGGCCGCCCGGCTGGTCGTGCGCCGTCTCGACCTCCTCGGGCTCGAGCGCCACGCTCCAGATCCGCAGGCCGTCGATGTCGCCGGAGAACGGCAGCTCGCAGTCGCCGCGATAGGAGCCGATGTAGGGGCTGCGGCTGGGCAGGCCATAGACGATGTCGGCCGGGGCCGCGTTGCCCACGCCGATCTGATGGCCGTCGATGTACAGCCGCACGCGATAGCCGTCGTACGTGCCGACGGCGTGGTGCCAGGCTCCGTTCCAGATCTGCGCGGGCGGGGCCTGCGGCGACACGACGTAGCCCAGCGCGCCCGACACGTAGAAGGCCATGCCACGGCTCGTCCCGGTGTACAGGCCATACGAGCTCGTCTCGCAGGTCGTCGCGCCCTTGGAGACGACGTAGCGATAGGCGCCGGGCGCTCCGCTCGCGCGTACCCATGCCTCGAGCGAGATGTACTCGGGCTCGAGGCCGGGACTGTCGGGCAGGCGGACGTGGTCGTCGCCGTCGAACCGCAGCGCCGAGCCGCTGACGCCGGCGATCCACGTCGGGGTATTGGGTCCGGTGCCGAGCGCGCCGTGCTGGCCCGCGCCCGAGCCGTCGTGCGCCAGGAGTCCGGTCCCCTCGTCAAGCCGCCACTCGCCCGCCAGCCCGGTCGCTGCCGACGCAGGCGCCGGCGCAGCGACGAGGGCCAGGAACGAGGCAACCACGACGGTCCCACCTCCCAAGCGCGAAATCCTTTTGCGCATGCACGAGGAACGGACGTCAGCGGTTCCTACGACTACCCGAAAGTTCAGGCTTGCCCGCGGCTAGCCGACCGTGGACTGTGGGTAGGGTCTAGCCGGTTGTCCGCCGCCCCTGAGACCTACCCCTGGGAGCGCCCTCTCGGGGCGTTGGTCGTCGATGACGGACTCGTGCAGTTCCGCGTCTGGGCGGCCCACGGCGATGACGACCAGGTGCGCGTGCGCGTCGGCGATCGCCGCCACCGCATGCACCGCGCCGGCGACGGGATCTACGAGGCCCGGATCCCGGCGCAGGCCGGCGAGGACTACTGGTTCGAGCTCGGAAGCCGCGAGTTTCCCGACCCCGCGACCCGCAGCCAGCCGGCGGGGCTGCGCGGGCCGTCGCGGATCATCGACTCGCGCGCCTTCGACTGGACCGACGAGTGCTTCGAGCCCCCGGCCCTCGCCGACCTCGTCATCTACGAGCTGCACGTCGGCACGTTCACCGACGAGGGAACCTTCGACGCGGCGATCGAGCACCTGCCCGCGCTGGCCGAGCTGCGCGTCACCGCGATCGAGGTGATGCCGATCGCCGAGTTCCCCGGCGTCCACGGCTGGGGCTACGACGGCGTGTACCTCTCCGCGGCACAGTCGAGCTACGGCGGCCCGGAGGGCTTCCAGCGGCTCGTCGACGCCGCGCACGCCGCCGGCCTGAGCGTCATCCTCGACGTCGTCTACAACCACGTCGGCGCCTCGGGAGTCGAGGCGCTCGAGGCCTTCGGCCCCTACTTCAGCGACAGGTACTCGACCTTCTGGGGCCCGGCGGTCAACTACGACGACAAGCACTGCGATCCCGTGCGCGAGTGGGTGCTGCAGTCGGCCGAGGGGTGGGTGCGCGACTTCCATGTCGACGGCCTGCGGCTCGACGCGATCCACGCGATCTACGACCAGGGCGCGCGGCCGATCATGGCCGAGCTCGCAACGCGGGTTCACGCCGCCCGGCCGCGCGCGCTCGTGATCGCCGAGTCGGGGCTCAACGACCCGCGCGTCATCCGCCCGCGCACCGAGGGCGGCTTCGGCCACGACGCCCAGTGGGCCGACGACTTCCACCACGCGCTGCGCGTGCTGCTGACCGGCGAGCGCGAGGGCTACTACGAGGAGTTCGGCGCCCTCGCCGACCTCGCGAAGGCGTTCCGCCGCCCGTTCGTGCACGACGGCCGGTACTCGACGTTTCGCGCGCAGCGCTTCGGCGCCCCCGCCGACGACCGCCCACCCGAGCAGTTCGTCGTCTTCGACCAGAACCACGACCAGGTCGGCAACCGCGCCGCCGGCGACCGGCTGCCGGCCGGCGCGCGCCCGCTGGCGGCGTTCTGCACGCTGCTGTCGCCGTTCGTCCCGATGCTCTTCATGGGCGAGGAGTACGGCGAGCCGGCGCCGTTTCAGTTCTTCTCGGACCACATCGACGACGAGATCGCCACGGCGACGCGCGAGGGTCGCCGCCGCGAGTTCGCGTCGTTCGCGCAGTACGCCCGCGAAGCGGTGCCCGACCCGCAGGACCGCGCCACGTTCCTACGCTCGAAGCTCACGC
The DNA here is from genome assembly GCA_050696955.1 of Solirubrobacteraceae bacterium. Lineage (GTDB taxonomy): Bacteria > Actinomycetota > Thermoleophilia > Solirubrobacterales > Solirubrobacteraceae > CADCVQ01. The sequence goes on from JBOGYT010000380.1 coordinate 19,231, forward strand.
GCGAGCGCGACGACGAGCTGGCCGGGCTCTACGCGCGGTTGCTGCGCGTGCGTCGCGAGCTGCCGCGCGAGCAGCAGGTCACGACGGCCTTCGACGAGGGCGCCGGCTGGCTGACCGTCGACCGCGGCGACTTTCGCCTGTGCTGCAACTTCGCCGACGAGCCACGGCCGGTGCCGGTCGACGGACGCGCCGAGGTCGTGCTCGCGACGGCGACGGACGCCCCCGAGCTCGTCGGCGGCGCGGTCGTGCTGGCGCCGAAGTCAGGAGCGCTCGTCCGATGAGCGACACGATCGAGGTCTGGCCCGGGCGACCGTTCCCGCTCGGCCCGTACTACAACGGGCGCGGGACGAACTTCTCGCTGTTCTCAGAGCACGCCGAGCGCGTCGAGCTGTGCCTGTTCGACGCCGAGGACGTCGAGACGCCCATCGAGGTCCCCGAGCGCACGGCGTTCAACTGGCACTGCTACCTGCCGGGCGTCGGGCCCGGGCAGCGCTACGGCTACCGCGTCTACGGCCCGTACGACCCGGAGGAAGGGCACCGCTTCAACCCCTGCAAGCTCCTGCTCGACCCGTACGCCAAGGCGATCGACGGCGAGGTCGACTGGGAGGCGGCGAGCACGCTGCCCTACATCCCCGACGACACCGACACGGCCGACCTCGAGCCCGACGACGAGGACGACGCCGAGGCGATGCCGAAGTGCCTCGTCGTCGACGCCGAGTTCGACTGGGAGGGCGACCGGCTGCTCGGCACGCCGTGGACGGACACGGTCATCTACGAGACGCACGTCAAGGGCTTCACGATGCGCCACCCCGACGTGCGCGACGACCTGCGCGGCACGTACGGCGGCCTCGCCTCCGAGCCGGCGCTCAACTACCTCTCAGAGCTCGGCGTGACCGCCGTGGAGCTGCTACCGGTCCACCACAACGCCGACGAGCACTTCCTCGCCGAGAAGGGCCTCTCCAACTACTGGGGCTACAGCTCGATCGGCTACCTCGCGCCGCACGCCGACTACGCCGCGACGGGCTCGACCGGCGAACAGGTACGCGAGTTCAAGGGCATGGTCAAGGCGCTGCACAAGGCCGGCATCGAGGTGATCCTCGACGTCGTCTACAACCACACCGCCGAGGGCAACCACCTCGGGCCGATGCTCGCCTTCAAGGGCATCGACAACCGCAGCTACTACCGCCTCATGCCCGACGACCAGCGCTTCTACATGGACTTCACGGGCACGGGGAACAGCCTCAACCCCGTTCATCCGAGCGTCCTGCGCCTCATCATGGACTCGCTGCGCTACTGGGTCGTCGAGTGCCACGTCGACGGCTTTCGCTTCGACCTCGCCAGCGCGCTCGCGCGCGAGCTGTACGACGTCGACCGGCTGAGCGCGTTCTTCGACACGATCCATCAGGACCCGGTCCTGTCGCAGGTCAAGCTCATCGCCGAGCCCTGGGACGTCGGCCCGGGCGGCTACCAGGTCGGCAACTTCCCGGTCCTGTGGACCGAGTGGAACGGCATCTACCGCGACACGATGCGCGACTTCTGGCGCGGCCATGCGAGCGTCGGGGACTTCGCCAACCGCCTCACCGGGTCGAGCGACCTCTACAAGGACGACGGCCGCGAGCCGTTCGCCTCGATCAACTTCGTGACGGCCCACGACGGCTTCACCCTCGCCGACCTCGTCTCCTACAACGACAAGCACAACGAGGCCAACCTCGAGGACAACAAGGACGGCACGAACGACAACCGCTCGTGGAACTGCGGCGTCGAGGGACCGGCCGACGATCCCGAGGTGGCCGCGCTGCGCGAGCGCCAGCAGCGCAACTTCATGACGACGCTGCTGCTCTCCCAGGGCGTGCCGATGCTGCTCGGCGGCGACGAGTTCGGCCGCACGCAGCGCGGCAACAACAACGCCTGGTGCCAGGACAACGAGATCTCGTGGTTCGACTGGGAGTTCGACGAGCCCGGGGAGCAGATGCTCGGGTTCACGAAGCGCCTGCTGGCGCTGCGCAACGCCCATCCGGTGTTCCGCCGCCGCCACTTCCTGTCGGGCGAGGCGACGGGCGCCTCGGGTCTGCCCGACGCGTGGTGGTTCCGCCCCGACGGGCGCCGCATGACGCGCGCCGACTGGCAGCAGAACGGGCACGTCATCGGGCTGTTCCTCAACGGCCAGGAGTTCCCGTACCCGGGCCGCCACGGCGAGCAGCTGACCGACGACTCGTTCCTGCTGCTCATCAACGGCCATCACGAGGACATCGAGTTCGCGCTGCCGGCGCGGCGCTACGGGCAGCGCTGGACGCTCGAGCTCAGCACGGCCGACCGGGATGCGGCGGCCGGCTCGCTCACCGTCAGCGCGCGCGACCCGGTCGTCGCGCCGGCGCGATCGGTGACCGTGCTGCGGCGGGTACGGCCCACCGGGTGACCGCGCTGCGGGCCACATACCGCCTGCAGCTCGGGCCCCGCATGCGCTTCGACGACGTGCGCGCGCTCGTGCCCTACCTGCGCGACCTCGGGATCAGCCACCTGTACCTGTCGCCGACGCTGACCGCCCGTTCGGGCTCGACCCACGGCTACGACGTCGTCGATCCGACGCGGGTGTCCGACGCGCTCGGCGGCGAGGCGGGGCTGCGCGAGCTCGCCGGCGCCGGGCTCGGGCTGATCCTCGACATCGTCCCCAACCACATGGGCACCGGCGAGGAGAACCGCTGGTGGGCCGACGAACGGGAGCGCGTGCGGGTCTTCGACGTCGATCCGCAGACCGGCCACCACCGGCGCTTCTTCGACATCGACGACCTCGCCGGGGTGCGCGTCGAGGACCCAGCGGTCTTCGAGCTGACGCACCGCAAGGTGCTCGAGCTCGTCGCCGACGGGGTCGCCGACGGCTTGCGCGTGGACCATCCGGACGGGCTCGCCGACCCTGCGGGCTACCTCGAGCGGCTGCGGGAATCCCTCCCCACCCACCCCGCGCCGCAGGTGTGGGTCGAGAAGATCCTTCACCCCGGCGAAGCGCTGCGCGAGTGGCCGGTCGAGGGCACCGTCGGCTACGAGTTCCTCAACGACGTGCAGGGCCTGTTCATCGACCCGGCGGGCGAGGCGCCGCTGACCGAGCTCTACGCCGAGCTGACCGGCGAGCAGCGCTCGTTTCATGAGGTCGCGCTCGAGGCGCAGCTCGAGCAGGCGCACGGGACGTTCTCGCGCGAGGTGGACCGGCTGCGCCGCATCCACGACCCGGGCGGGATCGAGGAGGCGCTCGCGCGGCTGCCCGTCTACCGCACGTACGTGCGCGACGGCGTCGCCGACGAGGCCGACCGGGAGGCGCTCGAGGCGGCGGGGCGGCCCGACCTCTTCGAAGACGCGCCGGAGGAGTTCGTCACGCGCTTTCAGCAGACCTCGCCGCCGGTGACGGCGAAGGGCATCGAGGACACGGCGTTCTATCGCTACCTGCGCCTGCTCGCCCTCAACGACGTCGGCGGGGACCCCGGCCGCTTCGGCGTGTCGGTCGCGGACTTCCATGCCTCGGCCGCGCAACGGGCGGCGCGCTTCCCGCGCAACCTGCTCGTCACGCAGACGCACGACACGAAGCGCTCGGGTGACACGCGCGCGCGAATCGGGGCGCTGTCGGCGCTCGCCGACGGCTGGGCGGTCCGAGTGCGGCGCTGGTACGAGCTCACCGACGAGCTCGTCGACGATGGGGCGCCGGACGCCGCCGAGCGCTACCTGCTCTTCCAGACGCTCGTCGGCGTGTGGCCGATCGCGCCCGAACGGCTGGAGGGCTACGTCGAGAAGGCGCTGCGCGAGGCGAAGCGCAACACGAGCTGGGTCGACCAGAACCACGACTGGGAGGAGCGCGTCACGCGCTTCGCGCTCGCGCTGCTCTCCCACCGCCCCCTCCTCGACGACTTCGAGCCGTTCGCCGAGCAGGTCGCGCACGCCGGCGAGCGCTCGGCGCTCGGGCAGCTTTTGCTCAAGCTCACCGTTCCCGGCGTGCCCGACGTCTACCAGGGCGACGAGCTCATCGACCTCTCGCTCGTCGATCCCGACAACCGCCGGCCCGTCGACTGGGAGACGCGTCGCGTCGCGCTCGACGAGTTGCGCGCGGGCGACACCCCGACGCGCCAGACGATGAAGCTCCACGTCATCTCGCGCGCGCTGGACCTGCGCGCGCGGCGCCCCGAGGCGTTCGGCGGCGGCTACGCGCCGGTCGAGGCGGGGCCGGACGTCGTCGCGTTCACCCGCGGCGACGGCGACGTGCTCGTCGCCGTCGAGCTGCGCCACGCGCCCGGCGTCGCGCTCGACGTGCCGGCGGGCCGCTGGCGCGACGTGCTGGGCGAGACCGAGCCCGAGCTGGGCGGCGAGACCCCGCTGAGCGAGCTCGTCGGGCCGCTCGGGCTGGCGCTGCTCGAGCGCGTCAGGGGCACGGAGAGCGGCGCCGCGAGCGCGCGCTGACGACACGCTGAAATCCGGATGAACCAGCGCGAACGGTGAGCCGACAACCGTCCGCTGAGCAACCGTCTAGGCCTGGGAGGACGGCTCAAGCTCGCCGGGACCGGTCCCGATACGTGACGTGATCGTGTCCGCACGTCATCACCCGCAGTTCCCTGCCGGCAAGCAGGCGCTCGCCCGGGTCCGCCACGCGCTGCCGCAAGGCAGGACGCTGCCGGACGATGCCTGGAGCAAGCGGCATCGTGCGCTGTTCGCGCTGCTGTTGGTACACGCTTCGCTGATGCCGGTGTTTGGCTACGTGCAGGGCTTGGGCGCCCTGCACGCGCTGGGAGAAGGCTCCGTGCTGGCGATCATGGCGCTCGTGGCGTACTGGGTGAGGCACCGCCGCCGAGTCGCCGCCACCGTGGTCTCGCTGGGCCTCATCACATCCTCGGCGCTCGTCGTTCACGTCTCCGGCGGCGTCATCGAGGCACACTTCCATTTCTTCGTGATGATCGTGGTCCTCGCGCTGTACGAGGACTGGCTGCCGTTTCTCATCGCGGCCGCGTACGTGGTCGTTCATCACGGGCTGACCGGCGCGCTGGCGCCGCACGAGGTCTACAACCATCCCGACGCCATCGCGCATCCCTGGAAGTGGGCGGCGATCCACGGGGGCTTCGTAGCGGCGGCCGGCGTCGCGAGCATCGTCGCCTGGCGCCTGAACGAGAGCGCGCGCGCGGAGGCCGTCGGAGCACAGCGCGAGGCCGCCGAGGCCCGCGCCCACCTGGCGGCACTGGTGGATTCGTCGGGCGACGCGATCATCGGCAACGCTCTGGACGGGAGCATCGTGAGCTGGAACCGCGGCGCCGAGGAGCTCTTCGGCTACAGCGCAGCGGAGGTGCTGGGCGAGTCGGTCGGAATCCTGGTGCCAGCTGACGGCGTGGACGAGGCGCGCGAGGTCGTGCATCGCATCGCCGACACGGAACGGGTCAATCACGTCGAGACCGTCCGGATCGACAAGGCGGGCCGGCCGCTCGATGTCTCGCTGACGATCTCACCGATCAGGAATGCGCGGGGCGAGCTGACCGGAGCGTCGACCATCGCCCGTGACATCACCGAGCGCAAGCTGACCGAGCGCTATCTCGAGGCCCAGCATCAGGCCACGCGGGTGATGGCGGAATCGGCCACGATCGACGAGGCGCTGCCCGCGCTGTTGAGCGCGATCGGTCAGGGCATGGGCTGGCCCGTGGCCGCGTGCTGGATGCCGGCGACCGACGGCCCGCAGGTCGAGTTGATGTGCCCGGCGTTCTGGCATCGCCCCGGGAGGGAAGCCAACGCGCTCGCGGCGGCGAGCGAGCGCATGAAGCTTGCGCCAGGCGTGGGCCTTCCGGGCAGCGTGTGGGAAACCCGGCAGGCGCGCTGGGTCACGGATGTGACCCAGGATCCGCTGTTCCAGCGCACCGAGGCAGCGACGAGCGACGGACTTCACGCCTGCTTTCTCCTGCCGGTTCTCGGGGCGACGGACACGCTCGCCGTGCTGGAGTTCTTCACCTACGAGTTCATGCCGCCCAATCCCGCGCTGCTCGAGATGCTCAACACGCTCGCGGGTCAGATCGGTCAGTTCTTCGAGCGCAAGCGGGCGGAGGCGGCCCTCGCGCACAGCGAGCGCGAGACCCGCCAGATCCTGGAAAGCGCGCATGACGCCTTCGTCGCGATCGACAGCGACGGCATGATCACCGACTGGAACCCCCAGGCGGAGTCCACGTTCGGCTGGACGCGCGAGGAGATACTGGGGCGCGAGCTCGCCGGGACGCTGATACCCGAAGCTCATCGCGATGCGCACCGGCGCGGCCTGGCGCGATTCCTGGCGACCGGCGACGGACCGGTCCTCGGCCGGCTCCTGGAGCTGCCGGCGCTGCACCGCGACGGACAGGAGTTCCCCATCGAGCTGACGATCTCTCCGCTGCGCACCGAGCACGGCTACTCCTTCAACGCCTTTGTACGCGACATCACCGAGCGCAAGGCGGCGGCGGAGCTCCTCGAGCGTCAGCGCCGCCAGCTCGTCGAGGCCCAGTCCGTGGGCCAGTTCGGCAGCTGGGAGTGGGACATCGCGTCCGACACCGTCGAATGGTCCGACGAGCTGTACCGGATCTACGGGCTCGAGCCGCGCGACGAACCGCGGCGCTACGCGGACTTCCTGCAGAGCGTGCATCCGGACGATCGCGACGCCGCGCAGGCGGAGGTCGAGGCGGCATACGTCTCGTGCGAGCCCTTCTCCTTCGAGCACCGCATCGTGCGCCCCGACGGCACGGTCCGCGTCAACCACGCTCGCGGCGAGGTGGTGCGCGGGGCCGACGGAGCGCCGGTGAGGATGCTCGGCACCGGGCAGGACATCACCGAGCGCCACGAAGCCGAGCGCGCCAAGGACGAGTTCACGTCCGTGGTCAGCCACGAGCTGAGAACCCCGCTGACCTCCATCCGCGGGTCGCTCGGGCTGCTCGAGAGCGGGGTGCTCGGTCCGCTGCCCTCCAAGGGTCAGCGCATGGTCGAGATCGCGGTGCAGAACACCGACCGCCTCGTGCGCCTGATCAACGACATCCTCGACATCGAGCGCATCGGTTCCGGCAAGCTCGACATGCACCCGGAGCGCTGCACCAGCACCGAGCTGATCGGACGGGCCGCCGAGGGGATGATGGCGATGTCCAGCGAGGCGGATGTGACGCTCGCGATCGAAGCCGAGCCGGTCGAGCTCTACGCCGACCCCGATCGCGTCATTCAGACCTTGACCAACCTGATCAGCAACGCGGTCAAGTTCTCGCCGCGCGGCAGCACGGTGCGCGTCTCCTCGGCGCGCCGCGACGGCGACGTGCTCTTCCAGGTCATCGACGAGGGGCGCGGGATCCCGTCGGACAAGCTCAGCGTGATCTTCGAGCGCTTCCAGCAGGTCGACGCCTCCGACTCGCGCGAGAAGGGGGGCACGGGCCTGGGACTCGCGATCTGCCGCACGATCGTCGACCACCACGGCGGACGGATCTGGGCGGAGAGCGTGCCGGGTCGGGGCGCGACGCTCTCGTTCGTGCTGCCGGCCATCAGCGCGCCGGCTCCGGCCACGGCGGATGGCGGTGAAGGGCCCCTCGTGCTCGTGTGCGATGACGACGCCGCGGTTGTCGAGGTCGTCACCGCGGTGCTCGCACAGCGCGGGTACCGCACGATCCACGCGCGGTCCGGCCACCAGGCGCTCGAGCGCGCGATAGCCGAGCAACCCGACGTGCTCCTCCTGGACCTGCTGATGCCCGGCATGAGTGGCTGGGAGACGGCGGCGGAACTGAAGAACCACCCCGAGACGGACGACATCCCGATCGTGATCCTGAGCGTGCTGCCCCAGGCCGAGACCGAGCTCCCGGACGGTCCGGTCGCCGAATGGCTCGAGAAGCCGCTCGACGAGGAGGCGCTCTTCCGCGCGCTCGAACGGGTCGTCCGGTCACGCAGCGAGCCCTTCAAGGTGCTCGTCGTCGAGGACGACCCCGACCTCGCCGACATCCTCAGCACGATGTTCGAGCGTCGCGGCGTCGACGCCTTCACGGCGGCGAGCGGCCTTGAGGCGATCGAGCTGAGCCAGCGACTCCTGCCCGATCTCCTCGTGCTCGATGTCGGCCTGCCCGAGGCCGATGGCTTCGAGGTCGTGCAGTGGCTGCGCCGGCACGAGCGCCTGCGGGGCCTGCCGATGGTCGTCTACACCGCGAGGGAGCTGAAGGCGGCGGACCGTGACCGGCTGCGGCTCGGATCGACGACGGAGTTTCTGACCAAGGGCCGGATCACACCCGTGGACTTCGAGCAGCGGGTCATGCGACTGGTCGGACAACTGACCCGAGAGCCGACCGAAGGGGGCGACCATGCGCAAGCACATCCTGTTGGTGGATGACGAAGAGGACATCCGCGAGGTCGCCGAGATCAGCCTGGAGGCGGTCGGGGGATGGCGGGTCTCGAGCGCGAGCTGCGGCACCGAGGGCATCGCAAAGGCGCTCGCCACACGTCCCGACGCGATCCTGCTCGACGTGATGATGCCCGACCTCGACGGCCCCAGCACCTTCAGGCGCCTGCAAGACGATCCGAAGACCCGGGACATCCCGGTGATCCTGCTGACCGCCAAGGTCCAGACCGCGGACCGCCGGCGCTTCGAGGAGCTCGGGGTGGCGGGCATGCTCACCAAGCCCTTTGACCCGATGTGCCTCCCGGCCCAGGTCGCGGCCATCCTCGCGAGCGATGGATAGGTCCGCCGCGGCGCCCATCCCCGCCGTCCGCGCCGTCTTCGAGAAGAGCCGGGCGGAGCTCAGGCGGCGAATCGCGACGCTCCATGAGGCGGTCGCGGCGCTGCTCGTGGGCGACCTCGACGAGGATCTGCGCCAGAGCGCGGAGTGCGCCGCGCACAAGCTCGCGGGCTCCCTCGGGATGTTCGGGTTTCCGCGCGGCTCGGAGCTCGCGCGCGAGCTGGAACTGACGCTGGCGTCGCCCCAGCGACCGGCCGACACCGACGCGGCTCGCCTGGCGAGCCTCGTGCAGGCGCTGGATGCCGAGCTCGAGCGCCCGCCACCGGGATCCGCGGCGTACGACGACGCGCCGGCACCGGACAATCCCGCCCTGCTTCTCGTGAGTCCGGACGAGCAGCTGCTGGAGCGGCTGTCCGCCGAGGCGGTCGCCAGGAACCTGCGGCCCCGCAGCGCCTCGACCGCCGCCGCCGCCCTGCGATCTGCCGCCGCGCAGCCGCCCGATGTCGCCGTGCTCGATGTGAGCTTCGGCCGCGACCGGGCCGATGGCCTGGAGCTGCTCGCGCAGCTCGCCGGCCGCGAGCCGTCCGTGCCGGTGCTCGTGCTGACCGCAAGCGACGCGATCGTCGACCGCGTGGAGGTGGCCAAGCGCGGCGGGCGCGGCTTCATCAGCCGGTCGGGGCCCGCGAGCCAGGTGATCGATGCGGTGAGCGAGCAGATCGAGCGCCACCGTGCCGGCGACCTCAAGGTGCTCGCCGTCGACGACGACCCCACCATCTCCGCGGGCCTGAGGGCGCTGCTGGCGCCGAGCGGGATCACCGTCAGCACGCTCAACGACCCGCTGCGCTTCTGGGACGCGCTCGAGGAGGTCGGTCCCGACCTCGTGATCCTCGACCTCGACATGCCCAACCTCAACGGGATCGACCTGTGTCGCGCGGTGCGTGCGGACGCGCGCTTCGGGCAGCTCCCCGTGCTGTTCCTGACGGCGCACAGCGACGCCGACCACGTGCAGCGCATCTTCGAGGCCGGTGCCGACGACTACGTCAGCAAGCCGATCGTCGGCCCCGAGCTCGTCACGAGGGTGTTCAACCGCTGGGGTCGCGTGCGTCGCTATCGCGACCTCGCCGAGAAGGACGGCCTCACGGGCGTCGCCAGCAGACGGCGCGCCAACGAGGCGCTGGAGGACCTCATCGAGATGGGAGCGCGGCTCGGACAGCCGACCTCGGTGGCCATGCTCGACCTCGATCACTTCAAGCTCCTCAACGACCGGCTCGGACACGCGGCCGGTGACGCCGCTCTGAGGCGTATCGGGAAGATCCTCCTGGGCGCCTTCCGAGGACAGGACGTCGTCGGTCGCTGGGGCGGCGAGGAGTTCATCGTCGGTATGTACGCAACGGCGCGCGACGACGCGGTTCAGCGCGTGGCGGAGGTGCTCGAGAGCTTCCGCCACGAGACGTTCATCGGCAGGGACGGCCGCACCGCCCAGCTGTCCTTCAGCGCGGGCGTGGCGGAGTTTCCGCATGACGGCACAGATCTGCAGCGCCTCGTCGGCGTCGCCGACGCGGCGCTGTACAGCGCCAAGGCGGCGGGCAGGGCCCGCGTCCTGGCGGCCGCCTCGTCTCCTCGGGCGCCGCACGGCGCGCCGTCAGACGCCGTCCGGTCCTGACTCAGTCGTCTACGGGGGACGGCGGACGCGGGCTGTTGGCGTCGGCGCCATGGCTCTCTGGGATCTCCCGGCCCAGCACTACGAGCGCCGCGCTCACGACGGCGGGATCGAACTGCGTGCCGGCGTTCTCGCGCAGCTCGACGACTGCCGCTGCGTGAGTCAGCGCCGCACGGTACGGCCGGTCGGTGGTCATCGCGCTGTACGCATCGGCCACGGCGACGATCCGCGAGGGGCGCGGGATGTCGTCACCCGCCAGGCCGTCGGGATAGCCGTCGCCGTCGTAACGCTCGTGCGAGGCGCGCACGACCTCGCCGACGTCGTGCAGCATCCCGCCGACCCGATCGAGCATCCGCTGCCCGACGACGGCGTGCTCGCGCATCACGTCGCGCTCGTGTGGAGCAAGAGCGGCGGGTTTGTTCAGGATCTCCTTCGGCGTCGAGATCTTGCCGATGTCGTGCAGCATGGCGCCGAACTCGACCATGCGGCGCTCCTGCTCGCCGACCCGTAGCTCGTCGGCGATCTGGAGCGCCAGGCTCACGACGCCCTGGCTGTGAAGACCCGTGTACTCGTCTTCGGTTTCGATGACATCGCTCAGGAGCAGCGCCGTGCCGCGGTAGGCGCCGCTCAGCTCGATGGCCTGGTCGATGCGCGCGCGGCGTTCTGAGGCAAACACCTTGAGCAGCGCCGCAAGCGGCAGGACGAACAGGTAGGCCCGTTCCTGCAGCGTCGCCGCGTACGCGGCCAGGAGCCCGATCGGGCTGAGCAGCACGTCCACGAGCCACACCTCCCTCAGGACGTCGAGCTGGAACCGCGGCGAGACCCCATGCGCGAGCCACTCGCGCGTGGTCGAGCTCACGAGCTCGCCCGCGAGCTGAGCGACCAGCGCGAGTACGTAGACCGGCCAGTCGGCCAGCGACGGCGACTCGATAGCGGCGACCACGAAGACGACGGCCGGTCCGATTGCGAACCACGCATCGCCGAGCACCGCCAGCAGGCGCTGCGGATGCCGGCGGCCCGCCACGACGTCGGGTAGGCGGTCCAGCGCCTGCGACGCGACCACAGCCAGCGGCACGATGGCGGGCGGCAGGACGAACAGCATCGGCACGAAGACGAGCTGCGTCGGGACGGCGAAGCCGGTGCCGATCTCGAATTCAAGGCGTCCCAGCAGCGCCGCCGCCAGCACGAGCAGCACGAGATCGACCACCGGGACGCTGCCGTCGGGGGCGAGCACGACGAGGAGCGCGGCCGCCACGACGAACGACCCGCCAACCAGCGCCTCTGCGAGGAGCTCGCGGCGCGCGATAGGCCTCTGGCGTCGCGATCGTGCTTCCTCCGCAAGGCGTACCGACTCAGACATGGTCGGAACGTACCGTCACGACACTGTCCTGTCGCCCGTCCGGCGACGCTGCACGAACTGTGGCACCCAGGCCGCAGCGCGTTCGACTGGACGGTCGTTCGACCCCGGGTCATCCGTCCGCTGGACGGACATTGGTTACGGCGTCCCCGCGCTACGGACCGATGTTCGTGGCAGGACCCCACGCTGATGGCCAACCACCGGAGGACTGCTGCCGTGACACCGATACCTTTTCAGCCCCGTACCGTCTTGATCGGGATCGCCGCGCTCGCGGCGACCACCCTGAGCGCCAGCCCGGCGTCCGCGATGCCCGGCGCGACGGGCTGTCCCACCGTTGCCGTAACGCAGCCGTTCGCACCATGGATGGACGACGCCGACTACGTGCTGGCGCCCGACGGAGACCTCGAGGACGGCGGCGCAGCCTGGACGCTCACCGGCGGCGCGGCCGTGGTGCAGAGCACCGGCGGGCTGGGTACCGGCCAGCGCGCTCTGTCGCTCCCCGCTGGCAGCTCGGCCACGACCGCGCCGATGTGCATCGGCGCCGAGCACCGCACGATTCGCTTCTTCGCGCGCAACGACGACGGGTCGGATGGATCGCTGCGCGTCGCAGCCCGCTTCACGACGCCCGGTGGACAGACCGAAAGCGTCCGCGTGGGCGACGTCCGCGAGGGCACGAGCTGGTCGCCGACCGAAGCGTTCGATTCGATCGTCAACCGCATGGCGGTCGCGCAGGAGAACGCCATGACGGTGAGCTGGCAGTTCACGCCGCGCGGCGAGACGCGCTGGTCGATCGACGACGTCTACATCGATCCGTTCCGCACGTGATCGGCGGGTGGCGCCGCGGCGCTCTGACTCCTACCGGCCGACGGTCAGGCGGGCACCGTCCGTCGCCGTCTGCCGGGGGACTCTGAGTCTCCGACTATTGCGATACTCGCGCGCATGATCACCGGAGCCCACGTGATCATCTACACGCGAGACGCGGGCGCCGACCGCGCGTTCTTCCGGGACGTGCTCGGATTTCACTCGGTCGACGCCGGGGACGGCTGGCTGATCTTCCAGCTGCCGCCGGCCGAGCTTGCGGCGCACCCGGCGCAGACCGGCGGCACGCACGAGCTGTACCTCATGTGCGACGACGTGCACGGCACCGCGGCGGAGCTGCGGGCCAGCGGCGTCGAGTTCGTCGGCGAGGTGACCGACGCCGGGTTCGGGCTCATGACCGCGATCCGGCTGCCCGGCGGCGGCGAGCTCGGGCTCTACGAGCCGCGTCACCCCAGCCCGCTGCTCGCGGGCGGCTGAGCCGTCAGCTGCGCCGCCACACGTCGACGACGACGCCGCGGCGGGCGTTACAGGCCCGCGGCCGTCACGCGGGGAATGGCCCGCCTCGCAGCGGCTGCTCGTTGAGTGCCCGCTGCTCGTTGTCGAGCATCCGCGGCTCGTAGTGCGAGAAGAACACCTTGCCGACGAGGTCGCGCCGGCTGCGCACGCCCGTCTTCTCGAAGACGCGCTTGAGGTGCTGCTGCACCGTGTGCGGCGACACGACGAGCGACTGCGCGATCTGTGCCGTCGACTCGCCTTGCAGGACCAGCCGCGTGACGTCCCGCTCGCGCTCGGTCAGGCCGTAGACCGACATGAGCAGCGGCGAGATCCGCGCGGGGTTGGCGGGCTCGACGATCACCGCGACGCGCCGGGCGCCGTCCGCGACAAGCGACGCGCCGTGCAGCACGACCCAGGTCCCCGACCGCGAGAGCACGCGCGAGACCGCGATCTCGCCCGGCCGGTCGGGCTGCTCGGCCGTGCGC
>JBOGYT010000381.1:0-10060 GCA_050696955.1 Solirubrobacteraceae bacterium
GGCGTACGCCTCCCACGCGCAGGACGGCACGCTACGCAAGAGCATCCGCATCGTCACCGGCCACGACGAGGACCAGGAGCGCCGCGAGCGCGAGCGCGTGCGCAAGGAGCAGCGTGAGGCCAAGCGACGGGCCGAGCGCGAGCGCCTCGCCCGCCTGGGCTACTAGGGAAGCGTCGGAAAACTTGTTTTCGGACGCTTCCTAACCGGATCGACCGATAGGTCCGGGCGCGCTCGCGGGGTAGCCTGCGCGAGACGATGCCGGGCCAGCGGCGCAACCTCGAAGTCAAAGCGATCGATCCCGATCCGCCGTCCACCTTGGAGGCGGCACTCGCGCTCGGCGCCGACGACCGCGGCGTGCTGCGCCAGCGCGACACGTACTTCCACGCCGTCCAGGGCCAGCTGAAGCTGCGCGAGGCGCCGCCGCAGCAGGCCGAACTCATCTCCTACGCGCGCACGGTTATGGCGGGCCCGCGGGTCAGCCACTACGCGGCGCTGATCGACGCGCTGCGCGATGCGCTCGGTGTCCGCGTCGTCGGCGACTCGTCGAACTCGAGGCGGTCGCCACGTCTCCGGGCGGTCTCGAGGTCGAGCGCGACCGTGTCGAGGAACTGCGCGCGGCGCTCGGCATCGCCGACGGGCGCCTCGTCGCGCGTGGCTACGCCGACCTGCTGCACCGAAGCGAGATCGTGATCGCGCCGCCATGAGCGACCTGGACCTGGGCGGCAAGACGATCGTCATGTCCGGCGGCAGTCGCGGCATCGGGCTCGCAATCGCGCTGCGCGCCGCGCGCGACGGCGCCAACGTCACGCTCATCGCCAAGACGGCCGAGCCGCATCCTCGCCTCGAGGGGACGATCTACACGGCCGCCGAGGAGATCGAGCGCGCGGGCGGGCGCGCGCTGCCGTTCGTCGGCGACGTGCGCGACGACGCCGTCGTCGTCGACGCGGTCGAGCGAACCGTGGACCGCTTCGGCGGCGTCGACATCGTCGTCAACAACGCGAGCGCGATCGACGTCAGCCCGAGCAGCAGCATCGCGATGAAGCGCTACGACCTCATGCAGGACGTCAACACGCGCGCGACGTTCCTGCTCTCGCGGACGTGCGTGGGATACCTGCAGGAGGCGTCCAATCCCCACGTCTTGACGCTCAGCCCGCCGCTGAGCCTCGACCCGCACTGGTACGGCGCGCACCTCCCGTACACGCTGGCGAAGTTCGGGATGAGCATGTGCACGCTGGGCATGGCCGCCGAGCACGCCGACGCGGGGATCGCGTTCAACTCGCTCTGGCCGCGGACGATCATCGCGACCGCGGCGGTGCGCAACCTGCTCGGAGGGGAGGCGGCGATCGCGCGCTCGCGCCGCCCCGAGATCGTCGCCGACGCCGCCCACCACATTCTCACGCGCCCCGCACGCGAGACCACCGGCAACTTCTTCATCGATGACGAGGTGCTCGCCGATGCCGGGGTCACCGACCTCGGTGCCTATGCCTACTCGCCCGACGCGGAGCTTCAGGTCGACCTGTTCCTGGACGGCTAGTGGGTCTTGAGATGACGTTGGACGTGGAACAGCGAGACGCCGGCACCGCCGGGCAAGGACGCAGGGAGCACGCAATGGCAGAGCCATTGCTGCGACCGAGGACGCCGCCCGACGGTGATCGGCGTCCGCCGTTCCGCGTTCAATGTTGTCTCAAGGCCCACTAGGCTGGGAACCGGCGCAACGAGTGCCGGTGTGCGGGGGCACCGTAAGCTACTCACGGTTCGTAAGTGCCCTTGGCTATGATTGTGCGTGCAATCAATAAGGAACCACGCACATGCCCAAGCTGCTGCTCATCCCGCTAGACGAGACAGTCGTCTTCCCAACGATGGACATTCACCTCCCGGTCGACGCGACCGGCGAGGACCGCGTGCTGCTCGTTCCTCGCCATGAGGGCGACTACGCGAAGGTCGGCACGATCGCCAAGGTTGCCGACACCATCCGCCTGCCTGGTGGCGGTCGCGGGGTCGCGCTCGAGGGTGTCGCACGCGGCGTCATCGGCGCTGCCGAGACCGACTCGGAGGGGCGCCTGCGCGTCGAGGCCACCGAGCAGCCAGATTCCCACCCTGTCGACGGCCGTACGCGCGAGCTCGAGCGCGAGTACCGCGCGGTCGTCGAGGAGATCCTCGTCGAGCGCGGGGCCGACGAGCGCGTCGGCGCGTTCCTGCGTTCCGTCAACGAGCCCGGGGCGCTGGCGGACACCGCCGGCTACAGCCCCGACCTGAACTTCGAACAGAAGGTACGCCTGCTGGAGACCCTCGATGTCACCGAGCGCCTCGCGCTTGCCGTCGAGTTCCAGCGCGAGCGGCTGACCGAGCTGCAGGTCCGCAACCGCATCCGCAACGACGTCGAGTCGGGCGCGCAGAAGGCTCAGCGCGAGTACTTCCTGCGCCAGCAGATGGAGTCGATCCGGCGCGAGCTCGGCGAGGACGAGGGCTCGGTCGCCGACGAGTACCGCAAGAAGATCGCCGACGCCGGCATGCCCGACACCGTGCGCGAGCAGGCCGAGCGCGAGCTCGACCGCCTCGAGCGCATGGGCGAGCAGAGCGGCGAGGCGTCGATGATCCGGACCTACCTGGACTGGCTCATCGCGGTGCCGTGGAGCACGCACTCCGACGAGATCCTCGATCCGGTGCGCGCGCGTGAGGTGCTCGACGCCGATCACGCTGGCCTGGAGGACGTCAAGGACCGCATCACCGAGTACATCGCGGTGCGCAAGCTGCGCGAGGAGCGATTTGGTGACGTCGCCGGGAGGTCGCCGGTTCCGGCGACGGGCACACACGACGCGCCCGAAGGGCGTGGCGTGGGTCGGCGAAACCAAGATCTGAAGGCGGGAGCGATCCTGACCCTGATCGGCCCGCCCGGCACCGGCAAGACCTCGATCGGCGAGTCGATCGCCCGCGCGACCGGACGCGAGTTCGTCCGCATGTCGCTCGGCGGCGTCCGCGACGAGGCCGAGATCCGCGGCCACCGGCGCACGTACATCGGCGCGCTCCCGGGCCGCCTGGTCCGCGCGCTGCGCGACGCGGGCACGATGAACCCGGTGATCATGCTCGACGAGGTCGACAAGGTCGGCGCCGACTGGCGCGGCGACCCGTCGGCGGCGCTGCTCGAGGTCCTCGACCCCGCGCAGAACCACGCGTTCCGCGATCACTACCTCGACATCGAGCTCGACCTGTCGCAGGTCCTGTTCATCGCCACCGGCAACATGGCCGAGACGATCCCGGGGCCGCTGCTCGACCGCATGGAGGTCATCCGCTTCGACGGTTACACGGTCGCCGAGAAGACGGCGATCGCCCGTGACTACCTGTGGCCGCGCCAGCGCGAGCGCAACGGGCTGCGCGAGGACGAGGTCGTCGTGGACGACGCCATCCTGCAGCTCGTCGTCAGCGAGTACACCCGCGAGGCCGGCGTGCGCCAGCTCGAGCGCGAGCTCTCATCGCTGCTGCGCAAGACCGCGACGAAGATCGCCGCGGACGAGTCGGTCGCGCCGGTGACGGTCGACGTCGACGGCGTCCGCGACGCGCTCGGACGCCAGAAGGTCTTCCAGGAGGCCGCGGCGCGCACGGCGGTGCCGGGCGTGGCGACCGGCCTCGCGGTGACCGGCGTCGGCGGCGACGTGCTGTTCATCGAGGCCAACGCGACACCGACGCGCCACTCCCAGGGCGGCCTGACGCTCACCGGCCAGCTCGGTGACGTCATGAAGGAGTCCGCCCGGATCGCGCTGACCTACGTGCGCGGCAGGGCCGACGAGCTCGGCATCGACGAGGACGCGTTCGAGGATCGCGAGTTCCACGTCCACGTTCCGGCGGGAGCGATCCCGAAGGACGGACCGAGCGCCGGCATCACGATGACGACGGCCCTGGCCTCGCTGCTCAGCGGCCGGCCGGTTCGTCACACGGTCGGGATGACCGGTGAGGTCACGCTGCAGGGACGCGTGCTGCCGATCGGCGGGCTCAAGCAGAAGGTGCTCGCCGCCCACGCAGCCGGCCTGACCGACGTGATCCTGCCCGAGCGCAACCGCGGCGATCTCGACGACGTGCCCGAGGACATCCGCGAGGCGATGACCTTCCACCCGGTCATGACGATCGACGAGGTGCTGTCGATCGCACTGGAGCCGGCTCCCAAGCAGGTGCCGTCAGCGGCGTAGTCCCCAAAGCTCCCTCCCCCCACCAGGCGCCGGCGGCGTCGCGAAAGCGGCGCCGTCGGCGTTCAAGGGGGCAGCGAGGAAGAGGATGACGCGCGGGGTACGGGGCGGAAGAATCATCTCCCGCCCCGACCCTCGCGGTCTGCGGTCGCGCCATTTCGGGAGCGTGAGCCGCGGTTCCCTGCTCACCGCCCCGGCGTATACACCGAAGCGGATGCGGTCGGCCAGATGGGGGAGGGGTATCCAGCCGACGGGACAGGAACCTGCGGAGCATTGTGCTCCCAACAGATCAACCTCGGCTAAGTCCGCGATGAAGGTTTCGTTTAGGTCCCTTTAGGTTCGGACGGAGAAACGCACGAGGCGCTATCAGGGCCGAGTCGCGCGCCTCGCCCACCAGATGAAGACGCCCTGAAAAGGCAGCCGTGCCCACAGCACGAAGGGTGCAAAAGCGGGGTATCGGGCGGGATGCATGGCCATGTGGACGTTCGCGGGGAAGACCGCGACGAGCGTCGCGATGAGCCACCAGCCGGCGCTGCGGCGCGTGGCCGCGATCGCCACTCCGACACCGCCGGCGATCTCGGCCGCGCCGCTTGTGAGCACGAGCCCGCGGTGCGCCGGCAGGACGTCCGGCACGATCTGCTCGTACATGCTGGGTCGCAGGAAATGCAGGCTCCCGGACGCGATGAACGAGACGCTCAGGAGGCGCTGGGCGAGGCTCACCGGGCGCGGAGCCCGTCGAGCGCGATCGTCAGGTAGCGCTCCCAGTCGACCGGCGCGCCGGCGCGCTGGGACGCCGCGAGGTGGCCGAAGCCGCACATGATCGTCTTGATGTCGGCGACGGTGGCGTCGGCGCGCATGGCGCCTGCGGCCTGCGCTCGCCCGATGAGCTCGGAGGTCGCGGCGGCCAGGCGCTGCTGTCCGGCAGCGGCAGCCTCGACGCTGCGCGGATGGCCGGCGATGATCTCGCACCACGCCACGTCGGCCGCGGCAGACGTGGCGGTGCTCCAGATCGTGTCGGTGAACACCGTCCACGGGTCTCCGTCGATCTCCAGTCCGGCCTCGACGATGTCCGCGAGGCGGTCGAAGTGCGCCTCCGCGAGCGCCTGCACGAGCGCGTCCTTCGTCGGGAAGTGGCGATAGACGGTGCCCACGCCCACGCCGGCCCGGCGCGCGATGTCGTCGACCTGCGTGTCGATGCCGGTCTCGCCGAACGCCGCGCGGGCGGCCGCCAGGACCCGCTCACGATTGCGCCGCGCATCCGCGCGTTGGGGTCGGTGGGCGATGGTTGACAAGCGGAATGGGCCTTCCGTATGCTGGCCCCGCAAAACGGAACCACGGCTCATCTTAGAAGACCCGACCCCGGAGCACCACCCATGACCGACGCCCCGCTCACGCAGCGCCAGAAGTGGCTCGCGCTCGCGCTGCTCGCCAGCACCCAGTTCGTGATCGTGCTCGACGCGGCGATCGTCAACGTCGCCCTGCCGACCGTCGGTCGGGACCTGAAGATCGCCCAGGACAACCTCTCATGGGTCGTCAACGCGTACGTCCTGACCTTCGGCGGCTTCCTCCTGCTCGGCGGTCGGCTCGCCGATCTGCTCGGCCGGCGGCGGCTGTTCATCGGCGGCCTCTTCGTCTTCTCGGTCGCCTCGCTGCTCGGCGGCCTGGCGGCGAACGAGGGCCAGCTCATCGCCGCCCGGGCGCTCCAGGGCTTCGGCGGCGCGCTGCTCGCGCCCGCCGCGCTGTCGATGGTCGCGAACATGTTCGCGGAGGGCGCCGAGCGCAACAAGGCGCTTGGCGTGTGGGGCGCGGTGTCGGGCTCGGGCGGCGCCGCCGGCGTGCTGCTGGGCGGCCTGTTGACCGAGTACCTCGGCTGGGAGTGGGTCTTCTGGGTCAACGTGCCGATCGGCATCGCCGCGGCCTTCCTCGCGCCGCGCATGCTGCGCGAGAGCCGCAAGGAGTCCGGGACGCGCACGTTCGACGTGGCCGGCGCGGTCACGGTGACCGGCGGCCTCGCGCTGCTCGTCTTCGCGCTCGTGGACGCCAACCGGGCCGGCTGGGAGTCCACCCAGACGATCGGGCTGCTCATCGTGGCGATCGCGCTGATCGCCCTGTTCGTCGCCATCGAGCAGCGCTCGTCGGCGCCGCTCGTGCCGTTTCGGATCTTCAGCTCGCGCACGCTGACGGGCTCGAACATCACGGCGCTCTTGATCGGGGCCGCGCTGTTCTCGATGTTCTATTTCATCTCGCTTTACATGCAGCAGGTGCTCGGCTACTCGGCGATCAAGGCCGGGCTGTCATATCTGCCGCTGGCGATCTTCATCATCATCTCGGCCGGGGTCGCGTCGCAGCTCGTCACGAAGGTCGGCTTCAAGCCGATCCTCGTGACCGGGATGGTGCTCATTGCGATCGCGCTCGTCTGGTTCGCGCAGATCGATGTCGGCGGGAGCTACCTGAGCGACCTGCTCGGTCCGATGATTGTCTCCGCGATCGGCCTCGGCTTCGCCTTCGTGCCGGTGACGATCGGGGCCGTGAGCGGTGTCTCGCAGGACGACTCGGGTCTGGCGTCGGGGCTGATCAACACGGCTCAGCAGGTCGGCGGTGCACTCGGCCTTTCGGTCCTCGTGGCTGTCGCGAGCGCGGTGACGACCAACGAACGCGACCTCGTGGATCTCACGGAGGGCTTCCAGGCGGCCTTCCTGACCGGGGCGGGCATCGCGGTGCTCGGGATCGTCGCGGCGCTGACGCTCATCCGCAGCTCCGACTCCCGCGCGCTCGTCGGAGCCGATCCCGCCGCACTGCCGATTGCCTAGTGGGTCGTGCTCGCCGGGCTCGTGCGCGATCATCTCGGGAGATGGGATATCCCCAGCTCGCCGTGGAGCACTTCGAGGACCGCGGCGTCCACATCATCGCGCTTTCCGGCGAGCTCGACCTCGCTTCTGTGGGAGACATGCAGGCGGCGCTCAGCGCGGCGCAGGCGAGCGAGCAGCCGCGGGTGTGCCTCGACCTCGCCGATCTCCAGTTCATCGACTCGACAGGGCTGGCCACGGTCATCCGTACTCACCTGGCGATCGAGGGGGCTGGCGGCGCGCTCGCGGTCGTGTGCAGCGACAATCCGGTGCGACGCACTGTGGAGACGACCGGATTATTCGAGATGCTGACCGTCACGGACAGCCGCGAGGCG
This sequence comes from Solirubrobacteraceae bacterium, assembly GCA_050696955.1. GTDB lineage: Bacteria > Actinomycetota > Thermoleophilia > Solirubrobacterales > Solirubrobacteraceae > CADCVQ01. The sequence goes on from JBOGYT010000381.1 coordinate 7,360, forward strand.
GGGCTCCTGGCACTCGAGCGGCCTGACGCCGCCGGCTGACCGGTGGCGAGCTCGAGAGCGATCAGGGCTTTGGCGACGCTGGCCTTCGTGGCTGCGCTGGCCGTCGTCTCCTCACGCCTGTCGGCGCCGGACGCCGCAGCCGCCGCCATCGGCGTCCCGGGTCCGCTCGTGAGCGTCGGTCCCGGAGCCTCCGAGAGCTCGATCCGCCAGGCCGTCCGCACACCAGCCGGTCGGGTGTACATCGTGGCCGCCGACGACGGTGGCGACGCCGGCACCCAGACGGTGTTGCGCATGTACCGCGCCGACCAGACCGGCATCCCGACCTCGTTTTCGCAGGCGGACCCCGCCCATGCCCCGTCCGCGCCCGGCGGACGCGAGGTGGGCCCGCTCGGTGGCGGCGACGCCCGGCTCGACCGCGGCGGCACGATCCATGTCGCGTGGTATCGCCGCACCGACGGCACGGCCGTGCACCAGACCTTCTCGACCGCGACGGACACCTGGGGACCCCCGGAAACCGTCACGACGACGCCGATCCCCGCCGACGACGAGAACTTCGGCAAGCGCGGGGCGCTCGTCACCGGCATGGCGCTCGACGCCCTCGGCGTCCCGTTCGTGGCGGTGACAGGCAGCGGCTTCGTGCGGGTGCTGCACCGCGACGGCAGCGGCAGCTGGCAGAACACCACGCTTGTGAGCGCAGACGGCGGGGCGGACTACCACCCGTCGCTGACCTTCGACCGGCTCGGTCGCCTGCATGTGGCGTGGCTGCACGACGCGGGCGCCGCCACCGCGATCCGCTATGCACGTCGCGAGACGGACGGGACCTGGTCGCCTGTCAACGAGACGGTGGCGGGATCAGACGTCCGCGACAACAGCACGCTCGACCAGTCTCCGAGCATCGGCGTCGACCTGGCGAACCGTCCGGTGGTGCTGTACCTCAGCGCCACGAACGACGCTATCCGCACGAGCTGGCGCGCCGACGATGGCACCTGGGTCGCCGACAACCCGGACCCACCCGTGTCGACGCACACGCCGGGGATCTACCTGCGCGGCAACGATCGTGTCGTGCTCGAAGGCCATGACATCCCCGGAATCGATCCCGCGTACATCTCGCGTCTCGGCAGCTCGAGCGCGTGGTCGTCGGAGCTCGTCTTTGCGAGCGCGGCGGGCATCCTTCCGAGCGCCCGCGAGTACGACGGCTCCGCGAACGCCCGCTTCGACCCCCTGTACGACACCGACTGCAACGTGATCGACGCCGTCTTCTTCGACGAGGACTCCGACGTGCTCGGCGGTTTCTACCCGGACCTCTACTACGCGTCTGTCCAGCTCCCGCCGATCGGCTGCGGCCCGCCGGCCCCCCCGCCGGCCCCGCTGCCCCCCGGGGGGGTCGGTACCCGGCCCCCGCCGCCCTCCGGGGCCGCCGACCTCACGGCCCCCAAGCTCACCAATGCCCGCCTCTCCAGGCGGCGCCTTCGGCCCGGGAGCCGCAACGTGCGCCTGCGCTTCGGACTGTCGGAGCCGGCGACGCTTCGCATCCTCGTCCAGCGCCGCAGCGATGGTCGCTGGCGCAACGTCGCCGCGCTGGACCGCAGGGGAAAGCGCGGCGCCAACAGCGTGCGATTTCCGCGGCGTTTCGACGGCCAGGTCCTCAACGGCGGACGCCATCGCCTGCGGCTGAGCGCGCGGGATGCCACGGGCAACCGCTCGCGCCTCACCACGATCCGGTTCCGCGTCGTTCCGCGCCGCTGACGACGCGGCGTCTCAGCCCGATGCGCTGCCGAGCTCGAACTCGTCGTCGCCGAGCAGCACGACGACCGGCTCGCCGCGGCGCGCCGCGAGCCCAAGCGGCGCGTCGGGATCCGTCGTCTCGTATTCCGCCGCGACGACGGTGCCGCCGGGCAGCAGGCCGGCGATGTCGTGCACCGCACGGCCGAGCATGTCGATTCCGCCGATGACGCCGGCGACCTTGCCGGTATCGGGATCGACCTCCATCGGCGGAAGCTGGCGCATGAGCGGCAGCTCGGGCAGGTCGATGTCCGCGGCGGCATCGTGCGGCAGCTCGCGCTCTTGGTCGGCCTCGCGGACGATGATCGCCCGCAGGCGCGCGCACTCGATCAGCGCGGGCTGGGCGCGGTCAAGCGCGACGCTCACGAGGAGCGCGCCCGAGCCGTGCAGCAGCTCGCGGGCGAGCGCGACCGCCAGGGCGAGCTCCGGATCGTCGTTGAGCTCGCTCATGCGCTCTCGAGACGCGCGTGCGTGAAGCGGTACTCGGGCGCCGCGATCCAGTCCGCGCCGCCGTAGCGCTCGCGCAGGGCGGTGGGGACCGACGCGTGGTCGTAGGCGACGCGGTGATGCTCGATCGTGCCGTCGTCGTGCAGCAGCGCGTAGGCGGCGCGGTGGTCGCCGTCGAACGGCATCCCGACGCTGCCGGGGTTGACGAGCTCGACCTCGGCCACCGGCGACATGCGCCGGAAGGGGAGGTGCGTGTGGCCGAAGACGAGCCGGGAGTCAGTCACGCCGGCGAGCAGCTCGCCCTCGTCGTCGGCGGGCTCGGGCTGAAAGGAGCGCACGTCGCTCACCGGCGATCCGTGCCACGCGCGCGTGGTCTCGCCCAGCGGCGCGCTCTCGGGAAGGGCGGCGAGCTCGTCGACGAGCTCGTTGCCGAGCGCGTCGCGCGCGGCGGCGGTCGCGCCGCGCACGGGCT
>JBOGYT010000382.1:0-13411 GCA_050696955.1 Solirubrobacteraceae bacterium
CTGCCGGGGCTGGACCGGCTGGCCGCGCGCGCCGTGCGCTTCGCCTACCGACCGGAGTCCGGGATGAAGCTCACCGCCCGCGGCAACCCGGCGGCCCGCGACCTCGTCCGCCACGCGACCGCCGACGTCGCCGGCAACGCGAACCTCGCGCGCTCGTGGTCGCGCTGGGTGCGGCGCTGGCCGCCCGGCGCGCAGACCGAGTTGCTCGAGGCCTACCCGCGGCTGCACGCTAGCGTCCTGCTGCTGTGGGCCGACCGCGACCGCTACCACCCGCTGGCCGCAGCGGAGGAGGCACTCGACCTGCTGCCCGATGCGCAGCTGCGCGTGCTGCCGGGGACGGGGTTCCTGCTCGCCTACGACGATCCGGTCGGCGTGGCGCGCGAGCTGACGGCGTTCTGCGCGTAAGCCGCGGGCTGCTGTGCGGCGCCCTGCTCGTGCTCGCCGGCTGCGGCTCGGACGAGATCGTCACGACGCCGCTGCCGAGCACGGTGCCCGAGCGACCGCCGTCCGCGGCCGCGCTGGCGACGATCCGCTCGTCGCCCGGCGCGCCGATCTACTGGCTCGGCACGCGCTACGGCGACGACCGGCTGACGCGGGCGCGGCTCACGGCGCAGGACCCCCCGGATGCGATCTTCCAGTACGGCGAGCCGGCGTGTGAGTCGGGCGCGGGATGTACCTACCCGGTGGGGGTGGCGACGGCGAGAAAGCGCAATCCGGCGAGCGAGGAGGCGTGCTGGCGTGAGCTCGGCGCGGCGCTCGTCCTCGCCTGCCCCGCGTCGGAGTCGCTGCAGATCTACACGGGCGACGTGGAGGTCTTCATCCGTTCGGCGGACGGACGGCCGCTGCGGGCCGCCCGCGCGCTGCGGCTGAAGAGCGCGGACGCCGGCGCGACGGCGGTGGCCTCGCTGCCGGCGCCGCGACCGTTCTCCTGCGAGCAGGTCGAGCGCTTCCCGGACGCATTCGCCGCCGTGCTGCCCGCGGCGCTGCGGCCGCGCTGCGGATGAGGGCGGACGTGACCGTGACTAGGCGGGCGTCCGCGCGTACTCCTCGACGATCTCGTACAGCCCGTCCGCCCCGACCGCGGCGACGAACGGCTCGATCGCGGCCTTCTGCTCGGCGTAGCCGCTGTCGCAGCATGTCGAAGCGCACCCAGCCCGCGGGCGGGTTGTCGGGATCGTCGAACCTCATGAACGCCTCGCGGAAGTCCTCGAATGTCCCGGGCTCCAGCGTGCGGACCGTCAATGCGCAGATCATCGCTGCTCCTTTTCGTCGTGCCTGCAGGCGACGCTGCTGCGCGCCGCCGCGCGCATGTCTGACGAGTCGGTGAACACGGATGGCGGGTGCCAGATACCTTGGGTGGGAACGCAAGCGACGACGCGGAGGACGTGTGAGATGAGCGTGGCCGAGCAGCAGTTGTGGGGCGGCGAGACGGCCAAGGCGGTCGAGAACTTTCCCGTCTCGGGCGAGCGCGTCCCGGTGAGCGTTGTGCGCTGGCTCGCGGACATCAAGGGCGCGGCGGCGCGGGTCAACGCAGAGCTCGGCAAGCTCGATCCCGAGCTCGCCGAACGGATCGCCGCCGGCGCCGACGCGATCGCCGCCGGCGCGCACGACGACCAGTTCCCGATCGACGTCTTCCAGACCGGCTCGGGCACGTCGACGAACATGAACGCCAACGAGGTGATCGCCAACCTCGCCGGCGAGGGCGTCCACCCCAACGACCACGTCAACATGGGCCAGTCCTCCAACGACGTCTTCCCCAGCGCGGTGCATCTCGCGGCCCTGGACGAGGCGACCAACCGGCTGCTGCCCGCACTGGAGCGCCTCGAGCAGACGTTCGCAGGCAAGGCGGACGAGTTCGAGGACATCGTCAAGTCGGGACGCACGCACCTCATGGACGCCGTGCCCGTGACGCTCGGCCAGGAGTTCGCCGGCTACGCGGCACAGGTGCGCCTCGGCGCGCGCCGCGTGCGCAACGCGCTGCCGCAGGTCGCGCAGATCCCGCTGGGCGGCACCGCGGTCGGCAACGGGCTGAACACCCACCCGCAGTTCGCCGCGAAGATCCGCGCGCAGCTGGGCGACAAGAGCGGCCTCGAGATCTCGGCGCCGGAGGATCCGTTCGAGGCGCAGGCCAACCGCGACGCGCTCGTCGAGCTGTCGGGGGCCCTGAAGGTCATCGCCGTCTCGCTGATGAAGATCGCCCAGGACCTCGCGATGATGGGCTCCGGGCCGCGTGCCGGCATCGGGGAGATCCTCCTGCCCGAGCTGCAGAAGGGCTCGTCGATCATGCCCGGGAAGGTCAACCCCGTCATCCCGGAAGTCGTCATGCAGGTCGGAGCGCAGGTCATCGGCAACGACGTCGCGGTCACGATCGGCGGCCTGCAGGGCAACTTCGAGCTCAACGTGCGCATCCCGCTCATCGCGCGCAACCTGCTCGGCTCGATCGGGCTGCTGACGTCGACGAGCGAGCTCCTTGCGACGAAGTGCGTCGAGGGCATCGAGGCGAACCTCGAGGGCTGCAAGCGCTCGTCGGAGTCCACGCTCGCGGCGGCGACCGCGCTGAACCCGTACATCGGCTACGACAAGGGCGCGGCGATCGTCAAGGAGGCCGCGACCTCGGGGCGCATGCTGCGCGAGGTCGCGCTCGAGCACGGCGTCGACGAGGCGACCTACGACGAGGCGATGGACCTGCGCAAGATGGCGCGTGGGTCGGCGGCGGCGGAGGAGGACTAGATGATTGGCTGCGTGCGTGCGTGCTGCACGAACGGCATCGACACTAGCCGCCGTCCGCTTTCGCCTGCGCGGCGAAGCGCTGCGAGACCGCTTTCACCGACGGCTTCGCGCGCAGGCTCAGGTCGAACAGGCCCTTCTGGTTGACGCCCTTGACGAGCTTGATGCCGGGGACGAGGCCCTTGATCGAGCCGCCGGCAAAGGACGGCGCGACGGCGAAGTCGCGCAGGTTCCAGATGAGGGCGCCGGCGAGGTTGGGGATCACCTGGTAGGTCGACAGGTGCAGGTCGAGCAGGTGCGACTGGAAGGCGTAGCCGCCCGGCGAGGTCGTCCGGTTACGCCCGTTCGCCTCGGCGCCGAACTCGGTCACCGCGATGACCTTGTTCGGGAACACGCGGCGCAGCTTCGCGAGGCGGCGGCGGATCTCGCCGCGCAGCTGCGACGCGCTGGCGTTCGTCGACTCATACCAGCCGATGTAGTTCGTCCAGCCGATCATGTCGACGTTGCGGAAGATCCGCGACTCGCGCTTGGGCGGATGGGCGCCCCAGATGTCGAGCGCCACGGGGCGGCCGGGATCGACGCGCTGCAGCTCGGCCGCCATCGCGTCGATGTACGGGATCTGGCCCTCCGGGTGGCCCTGGTTGGCAACCTCGTTGGCGAGGTTCCACGTGATGACCGACGGATGGAGCTGGCTCTGGCGCAGCGTCGTGCGCACGCGCTCCTTCGCCGTCTGCACGCGCCGCTTGCCGCGTGAGGTCCAGGCGCCGGGCGCGTCGGTCGGGCCGACGCCGAGCCAGATCATGATCCCTGCGGCGTCGAGGCGCTCGAGCAGCCCCTCGTCGATCGGATGCTGCGAGCGGGTGGCGTTCGCGCCGATCGCCTTCAGCTGGTTGACGATCTTGTCCTGGTCGTCGGGCAGCAGCCCGTCGCCGCGGCGCCAGGCGTCCTCGTGGATCGAGGCGCCGCGCAGGCGGATCCGCTTGCCGTTGAGCAGCAGGTCCTCGCCCGCGGTACGCACCTCCCGCACGCCGACGCGCGCGCGGTAGCTCGCCTCGCCCGGCACGACGAGCGTCAGGTCCCACAGGGCCGGCGACTGCGGCGACCACAGGGCCGGCTTGTCGATCCGCACCGAGCCGCGCAGCACGCTCGCGCCGCCGGGCGCCACGGGCTCGGGCGCGAAGCTGATCTCGGCCTTGCGCCCGCCGCGGGCCAGCGTCCCCTTGGCGCCGAGCGTGCGGAGCGTCGGCGCGTTGTTGCGGACGTGCACTCGCATCGCCACGGTCGCCGAACCGTCGGCGGCGAGCTTCGTCTCCATGTACGGGTAGAGGATCTCGCTGTTGCCGATGGGGCGGATCGAGACGCCGCGGTTGATGCCGCCGAAGTTGAACCACAGGCGATGCCAGCCGTCGGCCTTCATCGCCTTTGGATTGCTCCAGTCGGCGCGTACGACGAGATCGTGCCGCACGCCGGGTCGCAGCCGCGCGTTGATCTCGAACGGCAGGTACTCACCGGTGTGCGTGCCGACGCGCTTGCCGTCGAGGTAGATCTGCGCCTTGTGGTTGATCGACTCGAAGCGGATCGCGTACGTCCGCTCGACCGGCACGTCGAGGTGTGTGCGATACCACCCGACGGTGCCCTTGAAGTTCGCCTTCCCCGCGCTGCCGCGGATCGTGGTGGCGCTCGGAACGAACGGCGTCCTGACGAGCGCTCCCCCGAAGCGGCCGCGCTGCCAGCCGCTGCGCAGGCCGATGTTGCCGCGGTCGCGCCGGTAGCGCCACAGCCCGTCGAGCTGCGCCCGGCCGGCGGGCCCGGCGTAGATCACCGGCTGACCGCCGTGCGGCTGGAGGATCGTGCCCGTGACGGCCGCGGTCGGCGCCTGGCGCGTGGCCGAGTCCGACGAGCCCGCCGAGCCGGCCGCGATCGCCGCCGCCGCGAAGGCGAGCGCGATCAGACCACCGACCAAGGTTGCTAGCCGCCCGTTCACCCGACCCTGTTCATCAAGTACGTTCAAGTTCCTGCGCCCGGCGCTCAGCGCCGCGTGCAGCGCTCAGTGCTCCCCGGCGCCGGATCTCGGTCCCCCGTGTAGCCGGCGGGGTTGAGAATGTAGCGTCCCTACAGACACCATGGGCCGCACGTACGACACCATCGACGACCGCCTGACCGGCTGGATCGCGCACCAGCCGCTGTTCTTCGTCGCCAGCGCGCCGCTGGATCCCGACGGCCACGTCAACCTTTCGCCGAAGGGACCGATCGGCTCGCTGCGCGTGCTCGGACCTACGACGGTCGCCTACCTGGACATCGTCGGCAGCGGCGCGGAGACGATCGCGCACCTGCGCGAGAACGGGCGCGTCGTGATCATGTTCTGCGCATTCGAGGGGCCGCCTCGGATCGTGCGCCTGCACGGGCGCGGCGAGGCGCTGCTGCCCGGTCATCCCGAGTACGACGCGCTGCTCGAGCGGGCGGGCTTCGAGGACGCTTCGATCCCCGAGGGTCGCCGCGCGATCATCCGCGTGGCGGTCTCGCGCATCGCCGACTCGTGCGGCTACGGGGTCCCGCTCATGAGCTTCGAGGGGATCCGCCCGCACGCCCCGGCATGGGCGGCGAAGAAGGTGCGCACCGGCGGGCAGCAGGCGATCGACGACTACCGCGCCGAGAAGAACGCCGCGAGCCTCGACGGGCTCCCGGCCATAGATGGCTAGACGTTCATCGCGACGTACTTGATCTCGACGTACTCCTCGATGCCCTCCGGCCCGCCCTCGCGGCCGACGCCGGAGTGCTTGCTGCCGCCGAAGGGCGCGCCGGCGTTGGAGACCATGCCCTGGTTGAGGCCGACCATGCCGGTCTCGAGCCTCTCGGTGACCGTGAACGCGCGCTGCAGATCGGTCGTGTAGAGGTAGGCGACGAGGCCGTACTCGGTGTTGTTGGCGGCCGCGATCGCCTCGTCCTGCGATGAGAAGGCCTTGACCGGCGCGACCGGGCCGAAGATCTCCTCGCGCAGCAGGCGCGCGTCGTCGGGCACGTCGATCAGGACGGTCGGCGGGTAGAAGTGGCCGGGGCCCTCGATGCGCTTGCCGCCGCACAGCACCGTTGCGCCCTTCGCCACGGCGTCGTCGACGAGCTCGGCCACCTTCGCGAGCTGCGCCTCGTCGATGAGCGGGCCGACGCGCACGCCGGGCTCGGTGCCGCGGCCGATCTTCAGCGCGCACATCTCGTCGGCCAGACGCCGCGCGAACTCGTCGGCGATCACCTCGGCGACGTGAAAGCGATTGGCGGCCGTGCACGCCTCGCCGATATTGCGCATCTTCGCGATGAGCGCGCCCTCGAGCGCGGCGTCGAGGTCGGCGTCCTCGAAGACGAGAAACGGCGCGTTGCCGCCGAGCTCCATCGACACCCGCAGGATCTGCTCGGACGCCTGCGCCATGAGCGCGCGACCGACCTCGGTCGACCCGGTGAACGAGAGCTTGCGGGCGCGCGGGTCCTTGATGACCGGCTCCATGACGGATCCCGACGACGTCGCGGTGATGACGTTCAGCACGCCGCCGGGCAGGCCGGCCTCCTCGAGGATCCTGGCGAGCATGAGCATCGACAGCGGCGTGAGCTTCGCCGGCTTGGCGACCATCGTGCAGCCGGCGGCGATCGCGGGGCCGATCTTGCGCGTCCCCATCGCCAGCGGGAAGTTCCACGGCGTGATGAACACGCACGGGCCGACCGGCTGGCGCATCGTCAGCACACGGCCCTTGCCGGCCTCGTTGACCGTGAAGCGCCCGCTGATGCGCACGGCCTCCTCGGAGTACCAGCGCAGGAAGTTCGCGGCGTAGACGACCTCGGCCTTCGACTCGGCGACGGGCTTTCCCATCTCGAGCGTCATGAGCAGCGCGAGCGAGTCGGCGCGCTCGATGATGAGCTCGTAGGCCCGGCGCAGGATGTCCCCGCGCTCGCGCGGGGCGGACTCGCGCCAGCTCGCGAACGCCTCGTCCGCGGCGCCGAGCGCGGCCAGCGCGTCGGCGACCGTTGCGTCGGCGACCTCGGCGATCGTCTCCTCGGTGGCCGGATCCTCGACGGCGAACGTCGCGCCCGCGGCGCCGTCGCGCCACTCGCCCGCGATGTAGAGCTGCCGCGGGACGGCCGCGAGCACCGCCGCCTCGTCGGGATGCGTGCTCGTAGGCATGTCGCGGACGTTACTCATGCGCAGGCGCCGCGATCCTTCATGGGTTGGCCGTAGTCTGCGCCGACACGGTGAGCCGCCTACCCGCAACGCCTCGCGGCGCAACTCCCGTTCGGGCGGCGTGTCGGGGCAGGAAGATGCGACTGCGCACGAGCCTGATCGCGGCCCTCCTCACGCTCGCCGCCGCCGCGCCCGCGGACGCGGACGCGGCATCGCGGCTGATCGTCCGCGGCGGCGGGTTCGGCCACGGGATCGGCATGAGCCAGTACGGCACCCTCGGCTTTGCCAAGCAGGGCAGGGACTACCGGTTCATCCTCGGCCATTACTACAGCGGCACGCAGCTCGGCAGGCTCAGCAGCTCGACGCAGGTGCGCGTGCTCGTGCAGACCGCGTCGCGCGTCTCCTTCAGCGGCGCGACCGACGTTCCCGGCTCGAAGACGCTCGATCCGAGCCGGACCTACCGCGCGACCCGCAAGCTCTCGGGCGGCGTGACGCTGCGCACCACGTCGGGCAGCGTCGTCGGCAACTACGCCTCTCCCCTGACGATCGTCGGCTCCGCGGGCGGCATCAGGCTGCGCGGCCGCAGCGCCAACGGCGTGACGAACGGGCGCTACCGCGGCCGGCTCCAGCTCCGGCCTTCCGCGCTCGGCGGCCTGAACGCGATCAACCAGCTCAACCTCGAGCACTACGTCCGCGGGGTCGTCGCCGGCGAGAGCCCGGCGAGCTGGCCGGCCCACGCGCTGCGCGCGCAGGCCGTGGCGGCGCGGACCTACGCGATCACGACGAGCAAGAGCGGTCCCGGCTTCGACCAGTACTCGGACACGCGCTCGCAGGTCTACAACGGGATCGCCGGCGAGCGAGCGAACACGAACGCCGCGGTCGCGGCGACGCGCGGCGAGGTCGTCACCTACGACGGGGAGCCGGTCGTGACGTACTACTTCTCGACCTCGGGAGGGCGCACCGAGAACATCGAGTACGCGTTCGTCGGCGCCGAACCGAAGCCGTGGCTGCGATCGGTCGCCGATCCCTACGACGACGAGTCGCCGCACCACACATGGGTCGTCCGGATGAGCCTCGGGCAGGCGAAGCAGAAGCTCGGCGGCCTCGTCAGGGGCGGGCTGCGGCGCATCCGCGTGCTCAAGCGCGGAAGGTCCCCACGCGTGGTGCGCGCGGAGATCATCGGCACGAAGGGGCGCCGGCGGACGACCGGTCCGGTGCTGCGCACGCGCCTCGGCCTGCTCGCGACCTGGGCGCGCTTCACCGTCATCACGGCGGGCGTGAGCAGGGGCGACGGGAGCGCGCGGACGGCCGCTCCGCGTGGTGGCGCCGCCACCGGAAGCGCAGCCCGCACGCTCGCGCGCGTGCTCGCAACGGCCGGGACGATCAGCGGCCGCGTGTCGCCGCCGGTGAAGGGCAGCGCCGCGACGGTGCAGCGGCGCTACGGTCGATCGTGGGTGACGCTCTACGAGACGCCGACCGGCGGCGGCGGACGGTACCGCGCGCCAGTCTACGAGCCCGGGCTGTACCGGATCGCCTACGCCGGCGAGGCCGGTCCGCCGGTGCGCGTGCGCTGAGCGGCGAACAGCGCGACCGCTCCCACGACCTCGAGCTCGCAGGAGTCGAAGTCCGCCTCCAGGCCCTGGCGCAGCGTGTCGACGTCATCGCCGGCGTTGGCAAATATCCGCTTGCGGTTGTACAGCGCGTTGACCGCGCGCGACCACGGCGTGTGCCGATCGGCAGTGCCGAGGATCGTCGCTCCGAACAGTGTGCCTCCGGGGACGAGCAGCCGGCCAAGCCGGCCAAGCGCTGCCGCCTTGCGCTGCATCCCGCCGGGCACGCAGTGCAGCAGGTAGGCACACCCGACGGAGTCGTACGCCGCGGCGGGCAGCGGCACGTCGTCGAGCACGCTGGCCTGCACCGTGCGCGGCTCATAGCGCTCGACCCGCCGGGCGGCGTACGCGAGGGCTGTGGCGCTGAGATCGACCAGCGTGATCTGCGGTGCAGCCACCGGCCACGCGCAGCGATCGAGCAGATACCCGGTGCCGACGCCGACGTCGACGTGGCGTGCCCCGGCATGCCGGTCGTACAGAGCCAGCACGCGCTCGGTGCGACAGCGCCATAGCACCCGAGCCGAGAACGACAACACCACCGTGTCATAGATCCGCAGCAGCCCCGGGGTGTAGGCGGCAGCGCCCGCAGCGACGTCGTCGGTCGAGGGCTCCGGCGTGGACAACGCCGCCAGCCCACCTGACGCTAACTGCTGCGCGCCGTATGTTCGGTCGGGATGTCCGGGGTGCCCGGCCGGGGCCGCGCGGACCACGAACTGCATCGATGAGCGAGTGCAGGTAGGGGCCGCGCGGCGGGTGCGCGCGGCGGCGCGCGCATCGAGACGGGCGAACAGCGCGCATATCGCGGCTTTCATCCATCTCGACGGTCAGCGCGCGGTCGTGGCGAACTCGGGGCTGCATGCGCCCCCGTGTGCGCCACGATCGCCAGGATCCGCTTGCGCGGGAAGCTGCCCCGATCGCTCCCTGACAGCTTGATCGATGCTGTTTGACTGACCGCGCGGCTGGTGGCCGGCCCGACGTGCTGCGCAACGTGTGGATGGACGCTTCCTCTAACGCTCAGGCGGGCAGCACGAGCACCTGGCCGGGGAAGATCCGGTCAGGGTCATCGATGATGTCCCGATTGAGCTCGAAGATCTCGCGCCAGCGGCCCGCGTCACCGAGCTGACGCTCTGCAATGGCTGACAGCGTGTCGCCACGGCGCACCGTGTAGAGGACGGGCGGAGGGCCCGCCGGCGCGCCCGGCAACGTCAGCACCTGACCGGGGGAGATCTCGTCGGGGTCGCTGATGATGTCGCGGTTCAGTACAAAGATCTCCGGCCAGCGGCTCGCGTCGCCAAGTTGCTCCGCCGCGATACCGGACAGCGTGTCACCTGGCTGCACCGTGTAGGTGTGTCCGTTCATTACGTGCAACGTACCGTGGACAACCGCCGCCCTGGGGCTCAGCGTGAGCGGTCTCACACAAATGCAGTCAGCCGACGCGGCCGCTGACGACCCAGGCGCGCGCCGTCAGCGCAAAGGGACGGTCGGCGACGTCGAGCCGGCGGCGCAGCTCGGCCTTGAGCGCGGCGCGGCGGTCCGGCGGCAGCGAGGCGGCGTACGCGCCGGACGGAGCGACTCCGAGCTCGAGCGGGTGCCAGAGGTCCTCGAAGCCGTCGTAGTGCGCGGACACGACGACCGCTGTGACCTCGACGCCGGCCAGCCCGGCCGCCGACCACAGGCCACCGAGCTCGCCGGGCTGACAGAACGGCATGCAGCGGCCCTCGTCGCGGTCCGCGGCGGACGGGTCAAGCGCGACCGCCGCGTCCCAGAAGCGCCGCAGCAGCGCCATCTCCCCCGCGTAGTCCCAGACCGCAGCGGCCACCGTGCCCCCGGGCTGCGTCACCCGCTGCATCTCGCGCACACCCGCGGGCGGATCGGACATGAAGTTCACGACGAGCTGAGCGAGTGCGTGATCGAACGCCGCATCCGCGAACGGCAGCGCCTCGGCGGGCGCGACCGCCACGTGCACGCCCGGGTGGCGCCGGCGGCACGCCTCGGCGAAGGGCACCGACGGCTCGACCGCCGCCACCTGGTCGTTGTCGAGCAAGGCGACAAGTTCGGTCGTGAGCGCCCCCGGCCCGCACCCGACGTCGAGCGCGCGCTGCCCGCGGCGCACGCCGGCGGCCGCGATGAGCGCGCGCGCCAGCTCGCGCCCGTAGCGGCCCACATGCCGGTCGTACGCCTGCGCCGGTGTGCGGAATGTCGCCGCTCCCGGTGGGTCGCTCATGCGCCGCGTCGCCCGTCAGCGCGTGTAGACGCGCGTCAGCTGCTCGGCAACGCACACGGGCTTCAGCGCGCCCTCGCCCTCGAAGCTGAGCCTCATCGTGATCTGCGCGCCGCCAAGGACGTCCTCGACCGCGGCCATCGTCATCCGCATGCGCACGCGATTGCCGACCGGCAGCGGCGCCGGAAAGCGCACCTTGTTGAGGCCGTAGTTCACGGCGAAGGCGAAGCCCTCGAAGCTCACGAGCTGCTTGGCGAACATCGGGTGCAGCGACAGCGTGTAGTAGCCGTGCGCGATCGTGCCGCCGAACGGCGTCTGCCGGGCGCGCTCGGGATCGGTGTGGATCCACTGGTCGTCGCCGGTCACGCGGGCGAACTCGTCGACCTGCTCCTGGGTCACCTCGTGCCACTCGCTGACGCCGAGCTCCTCGCCGGCCTTCGCGCGCAGCTCGTCGATGCCGCTGATCGTCACCATGAGCCGGAGCTTAGGCTGTGGCCTCCATGGCCGCCCCGCTGCTCGCCGTCGACGCGCCCTCGCTCATGTATCGCGCGTTCTTCGCGCTGCCGTCGAGCATCACCGACGGCGACGGGCATCCCGTCAACGCGCTGCTCGGGACGACCAACCTCATCCTGTTCGTCGTCGAGCGCTACGCGCCCCGAGCGGTCGTCCTGTGCTGGGGCGCCGAGAAGGCCGCCTACCGCGCCGAGCTCTACGCCCCCTACCACGCCGACCGCCCGCCGATGCCCGGCGAGCTCGAGCGCCAGTGGGAGGCCGCGCCGGCGTTCTTCGGCGCATTCGGGTGGACGAGCATCTCGGACTCCGAGCTCGAGGCCGACGACCTGCTCGGGTCGCTCGCGCGGGTGGAGGAGGCGGCGGGCGGGGAGACGCTGCTGTTCACCGGCGACCGCGACATGTTCCAGTGCGTCTCGGAGCGCGTGCGCGTGCTCTTTCCCCGCGGCGGCAAGGACGGGCCCGAGGAGATCGGCCCGGCCGAGGTGCGCGAGCGCTACGGCGTGAACCCCGAGCAGGTGCCGGACTTCATCGCGCTGCGCGGCGATCCGTCCGACGGGCTGCCCGGTGCGAAGGGGATCGGCGCCAAGACGGCGCGCGACCTGCTGCGCGAGCACGGGGCGCTCGAGGACGTCATCGCCGCCGCGCGGCGGCCGGGCACGATGACCCCGCGCATGGCCGGCGCGCTGACCGGCGACCCGGGCGCGCTGCACGCCTTCCACGACATCGCGACGCTGCGCGACGTCGCGCTGGACCGTCCGGCCGACGCCCCGCTGGACGCAGCGTCGGCGTCGCAGGCCGCCGCCGAGCGGGGCATGAACCGCCTGGCCGAGCGGCTGGCGAAGCTCGCGACCGAGGGCGGCGGCTAGTACACGTGGCCGGAAGTTCTTTGTGGAATTCCCGGATGGCTGGTCGTGATCTGACGGGTCGACGGTGACCCGCCTGCGTGCTGGTGGCACGTGGGCGGGCGCCGGCGACCGTCAGGCGCGACCCAGCGCCGGGAAAACCCGACGAACTTTCGGACGCGTGTACTAGCGACAGCCTGTCACGGCGCGACCCGGCTGGCGAGCTGCTCGCCGCCGATGAGCCGTGGCCCGTAGCCCGCGTACCGGATCGCGAGCTGGCCGCCGAGGGCGGCGGCGGCGCGTGGCAGCGCCGCGGTCATCGACCACGCGCCGGCGGCGATCGCGACCTTGTAGTGCAGCTCGAAGGTCGCCGCGCCGCCGAGCTCGACGTAGCTCAGGCGCACGCGGACGATGCCGCGCGCCCGGCGCGAGATCGTCCCGGCGAGATGCAGGCGGCCGTGGCCGTCGATGCTCGAGGCGGTGCGCCTGAGCTTCGCGGCGCGGGGCGCGGCCCGCAGCGTGACGCTCTCGGCCTGCACGTCCTTGCTGCCCGGATAGGTCAACGTGAGGATCCCGGTGCGCTTCGTGCGTTGCGCGGTCCTCAGCGGCCGCACGACGCGGATGCGGCGCTGCTTGATGCGAGCGCTGAACCTCGTCGTCCGGCCGGCGGAGCGGTACCGGAGCCTGACCGTGCCGCTCGCCCGCGATGTGACGGTGGCCAGCACGTCGAGCTTGCCGTCCCTGACCGCCGCGCGCTTGACGGCGAGCTTCGCCGGTGCGGGCGCCGGCGCCGCGCCGAGCGACGGTGTGCCGGCCGTCACCGCGACAACGCTCCCGGCAGCGATCGCGAGGATTGACCGGGCGGCGCGCCGCATCGCCGCGCTCAGGTCTTGGGCGCCTTCAGGGTGAGCTTCGTGGTGAAGGTCCTGCCGCCGAGCGCCGCCGTGACCTTGAAGCGCAGCTTCCTGACGCGCTTGAGCGCCTTGAGGTTCTTGCTCGACAGCTTGAAGCTCACCTTCACCTTGCCGGTCAAGGGCGTGGTGAACGCCTTCGCGGAGAGCTTCATGTAGCGCTTGGTTGAGCCGATCTTCACCTTCTTCGTGCTCTTGAGGCTCGCCTTTCCGCTCATCGCCGGCGTCGCGACGAAGGGGAGCCTGAAGCGGCCGCTCTTCGAGACCCGCAGGCTCGACGGGGACGTGTTGAACGACACGACGGCGTCGGCCGGTGGCGGAGGTGGCGGCGGCGGCGGCGGCGGCGGAGGCGGCGGAGGCGGAGGCGGAGGCGGAGCTCCGCAGGCGGTGCCCTGTGCGTCCAAGCGCCAGTTGTTCAGGGT
>JBOGYT010000383.1:0-8042 GCA_050696955.1 Solirubrobacteraceae bacterium
GTGCGGCGGGGAGGGCAACATCGCCGCCGTCCACGCCGCGGCGCTCGCGGCCGCCGCGGACGCCGGGCTCGTCGCGTACTTCCCCGGCTGGCCCCCGGGCCCGTGGAACTTCGCGAGCCCGCAGACGACCCGAAGCCGGCTCGAGGAAGCCGGCTTCCGGGACATCGACTGCTGGCTGGAGCCGTGGCCGGTGCGGCCCGACGAGCCACGTGCGTATCTGGAGACGATCTGTCTCGGCCCGTTCCTCCAGCGCCTGCCCGCCGAGGACCGCCAGCGCTACCTCGACTCGGTCATGACGCGGCTAGGCGAGCGCCCGCTCCTGGACTACGTGCGGCTGAACATCCTCGCGCGGCGCCGCGAGCGGGCTCCGGTTGCGGGCCGACCGCTCACGTGAGATGTCGGACACGAGCAGGGCGAGGTTCGCCACGGCCGTCGCTCCCACGATCGTCGTGACGAGCGCGACGAGCCCGCCCGCGGCGTGAAATCCGAGCCACGCACCGGCGAGCGCGCCGCCTACGGCCGCCGCGAAGCCGATCGCCTTCGTCGTGGCGGCCCAGCCGCGATGCAGCCAGGCGCCGTAGATCCCGAGGGCGATCGCCGGCCCGATCGTGAGCACTGCCGGCGACTCACTGTCGAGTGGAACCTCCGGCGCGGTCGCCATGACGATCAACGTCGCGAGGAACCATGCCCCGAGGCCGAGCACGCGCGGGAACACCGAGCGCGGCGCAGCGCGACGAGCGCCAGCACGACGAAGCCGACCATGACGCCCAGGATGCGCTTGGCCAGCGCGGAGTGGGAGGCGTCCGGGCTGAGTCGATGCTGTTGCGGGTGTAGAGCGAGTCGTCGACCTTCCCCGACTCGTAGAACGTGTTGATCAGCCGGCTGCTGGCGGCGGGCTGGTAGCTCCAGAAGTCCTCGGTGTGGCCGAGCTCTTCAAGAACGACCTGCCGGCCATGCGGCAGACGCGGCATGAGCTCGCGCGTCGCGTCGGCGGCCGGCGTCGAGACGTCCACCGACCCAGAGATCACGAGCGTCTGCACTTGTGACGTCTGCACGGGGCTGTACTCGTCCGCGAAGCCGTGACTTCGCGCAAGCGACCAGATCCGACGCACGCGTCGAACGTACTGCACGTCCGCGCGGCAATCGTCCCTCTCAAGACAGATCTTGTCGCGCGCCGGTAGTACAGTCGAATCCGTGTCCGGACAGCCGCTTGGCACCATGACCGCGGAGGAACTGCTCCGTTACACGCACGAGCCCTACCAGCAGGAGCTCGTCGCGGGCAGGCTGCATGAGATGGAGCCTCCTGGAGCTGAGCACGGCATGGTCGCGATGCGCATCGCGCGCCTGCTCGACGCCCACGTGAGCGCTGCCGACCTCGGGATCGTGTTCGCCAGCGAGGTCGGCTTTCACCTCTCCCACGACCCCGACACCGTGCGCGCCCCGGATGTCGCGTTCGTTTCACGCGAGCGTGCCGAGGCGACCGGCATCCCGCGCGGCTACTGGCCCGGCCCGCCGGACGTCGCGATCGAGGTCGTCTCGCCGAACGACCGGCGCTCGAAGGTCGAACGCAAGGCGCTGGACTGGCTCGAGGCGGGCACACGCGCGGTCGTCGTCGCGGATCCCGACCTGCGCGCCGCGACGGTCTACCGCGCGCGCGACGACGTCCGCGTCCTCACGACCGCCGAGTCGCTCGTTCTCGGCGACGTCGTCCCAGGCTGGGATCCGCCAGTCGAGAGCTTCTTCGCCTGATAATCGGGCTGCCTGCGCCAGAGCGAGGCAATTGTGCAAAATGACGTCGCCCGCCGCACGCCGTGTCGGCGGGTCGCATCCGTGCGAATGACTATTTCGGTGCTTTGAGTTTCAGCTTGGTCTTGAATGGTTTACCGTTGATCGTGACGGTGATCTTGAAGTTCAGGTGCTTGGCGTGCTTGAGTGCCTTGCGGCCTTTCGCCGAGAGCTTGAAGGTGACCTTGACCTTGGCGTTCGCGGGGGCGGTGAACGGCTTTGCGGGCAGCTTGAGCGTGCGTTTGTGTGAGCCGAGCTTGACCTTCTTGGTACTCGCGAGCTTGATCTTGCCGCTGCTGAGCGGCGTCGCGATGAACCTGTAGGTGAAGCGGCCCTTGGAGCTGACGCGCAGGCTCTTCGGTGAGCCCGTGAACGCCGCGCCGGGAGGCGGCACGGGCGGTGGTGGCGGTGGCGGTGGTGGCGGCGGCTGGATCGCAGGGAACGCGCCGGCGGGAACGCTCGACTGCCCGTCGCCGTTGTCGCCCCAGCAGGCAACGGTCGCGTTGGTCCTGACCGCGCAGGTGTGGTAGTCGCCGGCGCTGACGGCGGTGAAGGCGCCCGCCGGCGCGACGGTCTGCCCGTCGTCGTTGTTGCCCCAGCAGGCGATCGTCGCCCCGGTGCTGACCGCGCAGGTATGGTATAGGCCGGCGCTGACGGAGGTGAAGGCGCCCGCCGGCGCGTTGGTCTGCCCGTCGGCGTTTTGGCCCCAGCAGGCGATCGTCGCCCCGGTGCTGACCGCGCAGGCATGGTGGTAGCCGGCGCTGACGGAGGTGAAGGCGCCCGGTGGCGCGTTGGTCTGCCCCTGGGCGTTGTTGCCCCAGCAGGCGATCGTCGCCCCGGTGCTGACCGCGCAAGTGTGGTAGCCGCCGGCGCTGACCGAGCGGAAGTATCCCGCCGGCGCGTTGGTCTGCCCCAGGGCGTTGTTGCCCCAGCAGGCGATCGTCGCGTCGGTCCTGACCGCGCAACTATGGAAGTAGTCGCCGGCGCTGACGGCGGCGAAGGCGCCCGCCGGCGCGTTGGTCTGCCCCTGGGCGTTGTTGCCCCAGCAGGCGATCGTCGCGTCGGTCCTGACCGCGCAATTGTGGCTGGCGCCGGCGCTGACGGCGCTGAACGCGCCGGGCGGCGGCGCTGTCCGTCCGTCGGCGGGGTTGCCCCAGCAGGCGAGTGTCGCGTCGCTCTTGGTTGCGCACGTGTGCACGCCGCCGGCGTCGACGGTCGGGAACGCCGCGGCGCTCGCCGCCGACGGACTCGCGATCAAGGCGGCCATGAGCGCGAGCGCGACGACACAGGCCAGGTTGCGCGCGCGCCGCGCGCGCCGCGCGACGGCCGCATCCGTGGCGACCGGAGAACCGATGGGGTGGGCGTGAGCGGTCATGGCTGACTCCGGTCTGCGGGGGGCGCCGTCAGCTATACGGAGCGTCGCGCGTGGCTCCTGATACGTGCAACTTCGCCTGGGCCCCGAGCCCCTGCCGAGGCGCATCCGGGCTAGCCTCCGCGCCATGCCCACGATCGTCACGCTCCCCGGCGACGGGATCGGTCCCGAGATCATGCCGCCGGCGCTCGAGCTCCTGCGCACGATCTCGGAGGACTTCACGTTCGACGAGCACGCCTTCGGCGGCGCGGCGATCGACCTGCACGGCAGCGCGCTGACCGACGAGACGCTTGCCGCCTGCAAGCGGGCCGACGCGGTCCTGCTCGCCGCCGTCGGCGGGCCCAAATGGGACACGACGGATCCCGACAGGCCGCGTCCCGAGCAGGGCCTGCTCGGCCTGCGCAAGGGCCTTGGCCTGTATGCCAACCTGCGGCCGGTCCGGCCGCTGCCGGCGCTCTACGACGCCAGCCCGCTCAAGCGCGAGCGCATCGAGGGCACCGACCTGCTCGTCGTGCGCGAGCTGACCGGCGGGATCTACTTCGGCGAGAAGACCCGCACCGCGCGCAGCGCGAGCGACCTGTGCGAGTATTCCGTCGACGAGGTCGACCGCATCGCTCGCGTCGCCTTCGATGCCGCCCGCCTGCGCCGCAAGCGCGTCGCGAGCGTCGACAAGGCCAACGTGCTGGAGACCTCGCGGCAGTGGCGCGAGGTCGTCCACCTCGTCCACAAGGCGAAGTACAACGACATCGAGCTGACCGATGTGCTCGTCGACAACGCCGCGATGCAGCTTGTCGCCCGCCCGGCCGACTTCGACGTCATCGTCACCGAGAACCTCTTCGGCGACATCCTCTCAGACGAGGCGGCGATGATCACCGGCTCGATCGGGATGCTGCCCTCGGCCTCGCTCGGCGCCACCGGCGCGCCCGGCCTGTTCGAGCCCGTTCACGGGTCCGCGCCCGACATCGCCGGCACCGGCGCGGCGAATCCGCTGGCGATGTTCCTGTCGGCCGCGCTCATGCTGCGCCACGGTTTGGGTTGGGAATCGGAGGCCGCCGCCGTAGAATCGGCCGTGGACCGCGCACTCGACGACGGTCTGCGCACGCGCGACCTGGGCGGCGACGCCACCACGGCGGAGGCCACCCGGGCCGTCATCGACCGACTCTAGGAGCCTTTCGTGAAGCCTGCCGACCTCATCTGGATGAACGGGGAGTTCGTCGCATGGGAGGACGCCAAGGTGCACGTACTCACCCACGCCCTGCACTACGGCACCGGCGTGTTCGAGGGCATCCGCTGCTACGACACCGAGATCGGCCCCGCGGTCTTCCGCCACCGCGAGCACCTCACCCGGCTGGGCCGCTCGGCCGAGCTGTACTACATGCCGATGCCCTACGACGTCGAGGCGCTGCGCGCCGCGACGCTCGAGCTCATCGGCCGCAACGGCCTGCGCTCCTGCTACATCCGCCCGCTCATGTTCCGCGGCTACGGCCAGATGGGCCTGAACCCGCTCGAGGCCCCGGTCGACGCGACGATCGCCGTCTGGGAGTGGGGCGCCTACCTCGGCGACGAGGGCAAGAAGAACGGGATCCGGACGAAGGTCTCGAGCTGGCGGCGGATCAGCCCGCAGTCGCTCATCCCGGCCGCGAAGGCCTCGGGTCAGTACCTCAACAGCGTCCTCGCGAAGATCGAGTCGATGAAGGCCGGCTACGAGGAGGCGATCCTGCTCGACGACCACGGCCACGTCTGCGAGGGCTCGGGCGAGAACATCTTCGTCGTCTGGGAGGGGCGGATCATCACCCCGCCGCCGGCCGCCTCGATCCTCGACGGGATCACGCGCAAGTCGGCGATCCAGATCGCCAAGGACCTGGGCTTCGAGGTCATCGAGCGCAACATCGCGCGCGCCGAGCTCTACATGGCCGACGAGGTGTACATGACCGGCACGGCCGCCGAGCTCGTCCCGGTGCGCGAGGTCGACGATCACGCGATCGGCGACGGCACGCCCGGCGAGGTCACCCGCGCGGTGCAGTCGGCGTTCGAGGATGCCCTGCACGGGCGCAGCGAGCGCTACCGCGAGTGGCTCGACCCGGTCCCGGCCCGCGCCGAGGCCAAGGTCGCCTGAGCGAGACCTGCAGCTGCATGGCACAGATCGAGCTCTACGACGCGACGCTGCGCGACGGGATGGGCGGCGGCGGGCTGTCGCTCACCGCCGAGGAGAAGGTGCGCCTCGTGCACCGCCTCGACGATCTCGGCGTGCAGCTCATCGAGGCCGGGTTCCCGGCATCCAACCCCAAGGAGATCGAGCTGTTCGGGCTGCTCGAGGACGAGCCGCTGGCGAACGCGACGATCGCCGCCTTCGGCATGACCCGCCGGCGCGCGATCGCGGCCGCGGCCGACGCCGGGCTGCGCGTGCTCGCAGACTGCTTCGCGCCGGTCTGCACGCTCGTCGGCAAGACGTGGACGCTGCACGTCGACAAGGTCGTCCGGGCGACCCGTCAAGAAAACCTGGCGATGATCGCCGAGTCGATCGGCTTCCTCGTGGGCGAGGGCAAGCGCGTGATCTTCGATGCCGAGCACCTCTTCGACGGGCTGCGCGCCGACCGCGACTACGCGCTGGAGTGCCTGCGCGCCGCCGCCGGTGCCGGCGCCGAGCGCGTCGTGCTGTGTGACACGAACGGCCCGTCGCTGCCGAGCCAGATCGCCGCCGCGGTGGCCGACATCCGGCAGGCGCTGCCCGACGTGCCGCTCGGGATCCACTGCCACAACGACGGCGGCTGCGCGGTCGCGAACACGGTGACGGCCGTCGAGGCCGGCGCGACGCAGGTGCAGGGCACGATGAACGGCGTCGGCGAGCGGACCGGCAACGCGAACCTCATCACCGTCGTCGCGAACCTCCAGCTCAAGCTCGGCCACAAGGTCGTCTCCGACGAGCAGCTGCGCCGGCTGACCGACACCGCCCACTTCGCCGACGAGCTGCTCAACCGCCAGCCCGACGCGGCGCAGCCGTACGTCGGCAAGCACGCCTTCGCGCACAAGGCCGGCCTGCACGTCGCGGGCATCCGTGCCGACGCGACGACGTTCGAGCACGTCGACCCCGCCCTCGTCGGCAACCGCCGCGACCTGCTCATCTCCGAGCTCTCGGGCAAGGGAACGGTCACCGACAAGGCCGAGAGCGCCGGGATCGACCTCGACGACGCGGCGACGGCGCGCGTGCTCGCGCGGATGAAGGCGCTCGAGCACGACGGCTACCAGTTCGAAGCCGCCGACGGCTCGTTCGAGCTGCTCCTGCGCAAGGAGACGGGCGAGTACGAGCCGCTGTTCACGCTCGAGTCCTGGCGCGTCATCGTCGAGCAGCGCGCCGACGGCCAGGTCGAGACCGAGGCGACGATCAAGATCTGGGTCGACGGCGAGCGCTTCGTCCGCACCGCCGAGGGCAACGGCCCCGTCAACGCGCTCGACGCCGCGCTGCGCGCCGTCATCAACGAGACGCACCCGCACCTGCGCGACGTCTGGCTGTCGAACTTCAAGGTCCGCATCCTCGACGAGACGAAGGGCTCGGACGCGACGATCAGGGTGCTCATCGAGGCCACCGACGGCGCCGAGACATGGGGCGCGATCGGGGTCTCCACGAACCTCATCGCCGCGTCGTGGGTCGCGCTCGTCGACTCGCTCGAATACGCCGAGCAGCCGAGCCGCGTCCGCGGCGGCGCCCGCGCGTCGTGACCGTTCGCGCCGACGAGATCCCGCTCGCACGGCCGGTTCTCGGCGACGAGGAGGAGCGCGCCGTCCTCGGCGTCCTGCGCTCGGGCCAGCTGTCGCTCGGCCCGCGCCTGCCCGCCTTCGAACGCGCCTTCGCGGAGCGCCTCGACGTCGAGCACGCGTCCGCCGTCTCCAGCGGGACCGCGGGACTGCACCTCGCGCTGCGCGCCGCCGGCGTGCGCGACGGCGACGAGGTCGTCACGACGCCGTTCTCGTTCGTCGCGAGCGCCAACGTCGCCGTCTTCGAGCGCGCCCGGCCGGTGTTCGCCGACATCGACCCGCGCACGCTGAACCTCGACCCCGACGCGGCCGCGGCCGCGGTCTCCGATCGTACGACCGCGCTGCTGCCGGTGCACATCTTCGGCTACCCCGCCGACCTGCCCGCGTTCGAGCGGCTCGGACTGCCGATCGTCGAGGACGCCTGCGAGGCGCTTGGCGCGGTCCACGGCGACGGCGTGGCGGTCGGCGCCCGCGGGCACGCGGCGGTCTTCGCCTTCTACGCCAACAAGCAGCTGACGACCGGCGAGGGCGGGATGGTCACGACGTCCGACGGCGCCGTGAAGGAGCGCATCGACTCCGAGCGCAACCAGGGCCGCGCGCCGAACATGGACTGGCTCGACCACGACCGCCTCGGCTACAACTACCGCCTGAGCGACATCGCGTGCGCGCTCGGGCTCGCGCAGCTCGACCGGCTCGACGACATGCTCGCGGCCCGCGGGCGGGTGGCGGGCTGGTATCGCGAGGAGCTGGCGGACCTCGCCGACGGTCGCGGCGTGCAGCTGCCGTGCCCGGACGCCGGAGGCGCGGTGCGCGGGTGGTTCGTGTTCGTCGTCCAGCTCCCGCAGGACGTCGACCGCGACGCGACGGTGCACGCGCTGCGCGAGCACGGCGTGCAGTCCAAGCCCTACCTGCCGGCGATCCACCTGATGTCCTTCTACCGCGAGCGCTTCGGGCATCGCCGCGGCGAGTTCCCGGTCTGCGAGCGGATCGCGGACGCGTCGCTCGCGCTTCCGTTCTTCCCGCAGATGACGCGGGAGCAGGTGGAGCGGGTCGCAGGCGCGCTCCGCGCCGTGCTCGGGTGATCTCGGCGCGGGGCAGGCGACGCGGGCGAACGTCAACTGCGGCATTGAGG